>JBEPWP010000228.1:0-3774 GCA_041642355.1 Fodinibius sp.
CGTCCTGAAGTTTCATGCGCTCAGCAATTTCAAATGCATAGCTACTGCCTGGCACGCCTTTTTTAAATCGGTAAGTAGGCGAAAGCGTATTTTGATCAAATTCCATCGAGCCATTGACAGCGTGGTCGTGATCGTGGGCAAAAACTTTGAGCGAACCGTGGTGCGTGGTAACCAGTGTTTTGGCTTTACGCTCCATCAAGATTTCGATAAACGATTGAAACAATGCGCCACCTTCTTCGGGATCGGTACCCGCTGCGGCCTCATCAATAAGTATTAAACTTTGGTCATTGGCACGATCAAGAGTGTGTTTCATCCACTCCAGTCTAGACGAAAATGTGCTCAGATCGTTTTCAATAGATTGATCGTCGCCCATGTCTACAAAAATACTGTTAAAAACAGGGATTTCTGAACTATCGCGAGCCGGGATAGCAAATCCGGATTGTATCATCATACTACATAATCCAAGCGTTTTGAGTGCAACCGATTTACCGCCGGCATTTGGTCCTGTTATAATCAGACAGTGTTCATCTTCAGTAAGCTCCATATTTAGCGGTACCACCTCTTCCTGTTTTTCTTTGGGAAGTTGAAGGTTTTTGAGGAGTAATAGCGGGTTGTAAGCTTCTTTCAGGTAAAGGTGTGATGTTTCCGAAATAACGGGAACAAACCCATCCAGATCGATACTGAGGCGTGCTTTGGCAGAAATGATATCGAAAGTGGTTAAGGTTTCGAGGTTTTGATAGATGGAATCCCGCTGCTCGCGAACATGATTTGTAAGTTCACGTAGAATGCGTTCAATTTCCTGTTTTTCCTCGGATTCGAGCTGTCGTATTTCGTTATTAATTTCGAGAGCCTCGACAGGTTCCAGGTATACGGTTTGTCCTGATGAAGAGATGTCGTGAACAAAGCCTTGAACTTTTCGTTTGTATTCGGCCTGCACGGGAATAACCATACGTCCGTTGCGAATGGTTGCACCTTCATCAGATGTCATGCCTTCTTTGGAGAGGCGCCCCATTACTCGGTTTATGGTTGTGCGCAGATCATTCTTTCGCTTATTAATTTTCTTGCGGATGGATTGTAACTTGGGGCTGGCATCACTTCTTAGTTCCCCATTTTCCGTCAGGACATCTTGTAGCGTGTCTTCAAGATCTTTGAGTGGGATAAGTCCAACAGCAATTTTTTTAAGCGCGGGGTAGTGTTCCTTGCGCTGATCAATGTAGGATTTGACGACACGTGCAGTAATGCTCAGTTCCAGAATTTCTACAAAAGCTTCCAGGGGAATAATACTATTTTTGGGACGTGCTTTGTCAAGATATTTACGCACGTCGTGCAGGTTCCGCAAAGGAAATGCCGCGTCATTGAGCAAAAGGTCCATCATCTCTTTTGTTTGTGCTAAACGACGTTCGATCACTTGCCGATCAGAGAAGGGCATCAGGTTTTTCAGTTTATCACGCGCAATATTAGACTGCGCCTTTTTAACCGTCGCAGAGCGGATTGATTGAAACCCAATTTTATTACTCAGATGTTCCGGGAATAAGTGCATGAAATAAAATTCGCAATTCTTTATTTATCACTGACAACAAAGAGGTATCCAAAGAGAACCATGATTTGTAAAAAACTCAGTGAACTAGGTTGTTAACTAATAAGCTGTCGAAATATAAGCTTCTTACCGCGGAAATGATGAATTTGAAAAGAGTAAAATTATTGTTAATTCCACGAGTATAATAATGTGGCATGCTGAATATATTTCAGCATCTAATAATGTAGAATACCTGATTGGCCAATGAAACTTCCTATATACCAAGTTGATGCTTTTGCTCCCAAACCGTTTGAAGGAAATCCCGCAGCCGTATGTCCAATGGATAAATGGCCGTCTGACGAGTTGATGCAAAAAATTGCGATGGAAAATAATCTCTCCGAAACGGCCTTTTTTGTCAGGCAGAACGAGAGCTACCGGCTGCGCTGGTTTACGCCAACTACTGAAGTGGATTTGTGCGGACATGCGACTTTGGCTTCGGCGCATGTGTTATTTGAGCATCTGGGGTTTGGTCAGAAAACCATTCGATTTGATTCTAACAGTGGAGAGTTGAAGGTCCAAAAAAACGAGAATCGCTTGGTGATGGATTTTCCTTCTGCGAAATTAGATAGGGCTGAAAGTCCAGACTTTTTAGAGGATGCTGTCGGTGTTTCGGCTCAAGAGCTCTATTGCGACACGGATTATCTATATGTGGTAGAATCTGAGGAGCAGGTTCGCAATTTAGATCCTGATATACGAAAAATGGCAAAGGCAGATGTGCGTGGCATTATTGTTACTGCTCCCGCCGAAGAATATGATTTTGTATCACGGTTTTTTGCTCCCAACGCCGGCGTTGATGAAGATCCGGTGACGGGTTCAGCCCATACGATGTTGACACCATATTGGAGCAGACGGTTGAAGAAAAAGAAGTTAACTGGGCGACAGGTCTCACGGCGCGGGGGCACGGTGTATTGTCATCAGAAGGATGATCGGGTAGAGATAGCAGGGGAAGTCTGTACCGTAATGCAAGGAGAGTTTACAATCTGATGGAAATAATTATTCTTCTATTGCTTGGTGTTATTGCGGGGATTGTAGCTGGCCTGTTTGGGCTGGGCGGAGGTATTCTCTTTACGCCTATTTTATTTATCGTTTTTAGTGATGCAGGTATAGAAAATCCTGTAGTGTTGACCATTGGAAGTTCACTTTTCTGCACGTTTATTGCGGCTTTTGGGAGCTCTGTACGTCAATTACAGCAAAAGAATTTTTATTTAGGGGATGGCCTGAAGGTAGGGATAATGGGAGCGGGTGGCGTTTATCTGGGAAAATTGGTCATTATGTCTTCCTATTACAGTCAACAGGAGTTTGTGATCTTTTTCAGTCTCCTTTTAATCTACGTTGCCTATATGTTTTACCAGAGGGGGGCGCGACAGCAAAAGGAGATTGAGCAAAATGACAGCCCCGTTACATTATTACAGTCTTTTGTTACCGGTGGTCTTGGGGGATTTGTAGCAGCGTTGGCGGGTATTGGCGGTGGTGGTGTTATGGTGCCGTTGCTGAACTTAGTTTTTAAGAAAAATTTTGCCCGATCGGTAAGTATTTCGTCACTGGCCATTGTCTTGATATCACTGTCAGGCTGGTTACAGCTAGGCTTAACAGGAAACAGTATAGGCACACTAACAGAATTTCATTGGGGCTATGTAGATTTTGGTGCAGCCTTTCCGTTGGCAGTTGGAGGACTCTTGGGTGGATTTCTTGGAGCCTTATTTAATCTAAAAATTGATCGTCGCTACTTGCAGTATGGCTTTTCGATACTGGCTATTGCCATGGCACTAAAATTGATTGCCGAAGCATTTTAGGTTGGATTTTAGGAGGAATATTCCTCAAACACTTTTGGACTCAAAGAATAAATTTCACAGGTTAAAAATTAAATTGGGTTGAGAGATAACAAGTTGGGATTCTGTGATGGAAAATTACACGATGAATAATACTGTAGATCGTTGGCTGTCTTTACCACTCGATTATCTACTAGAGGAGTACAAGTCTACATCAACAAAGGTTTTAACTCTATTGGCACTGTGGGTGTTTATTATTGGGATTTCAATTGTTTCAGTAATTTGGATATCTCCAACCGAATTTCTGTTATTCGAAGAAAATCAGACAACCGTAAATCAGTTTTTTCTATTTTATCCGCCGTTAATACTGGGTACGCTACTGCTGTTTTGGCTAGGATTTGAATGGGGTTTTATTCCGCTATTTCTTTC
>JBEPWP010000229.1:0-3769 GCA_041642355.1 Fodinibius sp.
CGACGATTACTCTCGATATTTTTTCCCGGTGATGAAAGTGCCTCTGACCATATCGACTCAGTTAAAGCGGTCATTAACTCTGGAATTGTGACCGTCTGGTCAGCGCCAAACTTCACTTCGGTATCCCTTATTCTTGACAATCGAACGGGATCCAACAGCTGTTCTAGCAACGAACTTTGAATACCCAACATCGTTCCATGCAGCGGATAATCAACACGTCCGCTATAAGTAGAACTGTTACCCCAGTGGCTCCACCGATTAGCTCCCATTTTCTGGAAAATATCCTGAGGCAGGGTGACAGCATCCCTATCAAAAGCAAAATCAACAATCATGTTAAGCGCTTCCTTTTGCTCTTCGTAATCCACTGGCTCAAACGGCATCCGTCCATCAGGGTCTCCAACATGATCACGATACTGGTGCTGTCCGCCTATATATTTTACGGCCGGTGTGAGTACGCGTGCATATTGATACAAGTAGCTCTGAAACAGATCTGTGGCTTTAAAATAAGGTGCGTTATCTTCTAATTTTATCTCACTTATTTTTGGAATTAACCCCTTAATCAATTCCGCTCGCTCTTTACCCCAAGCAAGTGGATCATCACCGAGATCGTATACATTTACATGCGGATCAACAGCGCCCGCTCCGCGAGCGTCTTCATCAGTTCCATAGGCGTGACCTGGCTGGGCAGCCTGACGAGCAATCTGCTTAGCTTTTTCATCGTCAGACGTATATCCATAGGAAATAACCCATCGGTCGTACGAACCTACACCCGGATTGTAGTAATAAGCGTCTTCGGATTTGTTTTCGGGGTGGAGGTTAATAGATGGATACTCCATAGCTGAACTAAATACCCCCTTTTCTTTGCCCCACTCTTCATCGTGGAGTTTATCAAGAGGCGTGTCAATAGACGACCGGAAATTATGTCGAAGTCCTAATGTATGGCCGACTTCGTGCATTGTCACCCATTTTAATGCCTGATCTACAAACTTTTCAGGAACCGGGTCTCCGGCCTCAATTTGATTATTAGCCAATAATAAACTTTCAGCTAAATCAAACTGGGCATTCATTTCATTGTAAAAGGATTCCGTTTTAACCCCTTTACTCATAAGCGCCAGCTCATCTTCACTTACATTAAAAATCTCATCTATTGCTGTTCTAGGCTCAACCAAATTGCGATAGGCGTCTTTATCCCCAAGCAGCATTGACGCTTCAAAAAGAATATCAGCATCTAATATTTCACCCGTTCTTGGATCTACCACTGATGGACCAATAGCTCCATATCCCGGCTGATCGGAAGTACTCCAGCGCAAAGTAGGATATCGGATATCTTCGGCCATAGCATCTTCCGGTAGTATTTTTGCCTGTACTGCATTTTTAAAACCTGCTTCCTCGAACGCATCAGACCAAGCCTCAACACCTTCCATCATTTCCTCACGATACTTTTCCGGTACGGTATGATCAATATAATAAGTGATGGGCTCTTTGGGCGTGCAAAGCTCCCCATCACGAACTTCTACCTCGCACTCTAATCGCCATCGATTCACGTACCTCTTAAAAAAATCATTCGATTCATCTGAAAAATCCTTATGTACCGTCATAAAATAGCCCGTGCGATCATCGGCCATACGCGGTTTCATCGGCTCTTCGGGTAATTTCACCATTGTATAAAACAATGATAAAGGGATATACCGTCCATCAGCGACCGTTCTTGGGGCATTCCCTTCCGGATTATTAAAAGTCAGTTTAGCCTGAATATTCACATTCTCGGGAAATGACTGGATTTTTTCCAAATGCGACCGACTTTTGTCAAAGTTCACACGTCCGGGCATTCCATTACTACCCACTGTATATTTTAACCGTTGAGAAATGCCGGAAAGATCCCCCACAAACCAGTCATACACATTTATTAGAATCTCCGAACTGTCAGCATTAAATGCTTCCACCTTGGCCGTTTCCAAGATAGAACTTCCATAAGCCAAATTTAGTGCTTTATCCAAGCTTTCACTCCCACCTGCGGTATAGCGATGAGGGTGCTGTACCAACATGACTTTACCCTCATGCTTTTCTAGTGATACTACCAAGCCCTCAAATACTGAGAGCATACTACCGCCATAAAGACCGGCTGCCCCAATGCCCCGAGCCAGCTCAAAATTCATCAGAAATTGTTCGTCAAGTTGATCCTTTTCAACTGATAAATAAAGGTTGCCATCCTTTTGATAAAGATCGAAATAGCCTTCATGCTTATCAGCATCTTTAATCAACTCCTCATAGTTGTTTTCCTTCTGCACATCATCGGTTTGTTTGTCTACCGCTTGTTCCGAAGTAGAACAGGCTGTAAACATCAAACCAATAGTCAGCAGTATTAATAACGTATTTTTCATAGTATGTCTTCTTTGTTGATAGATTTTAGATTTCGTTTATAAAATAAACACAAATGGCTTACGAGATGATCTTAATTTTGTTTTAACATATTAAGATTTACTGTGAAAAATTCTTATTGCAAAAGAGTTGAAATGAAATAAATATAGGCGTATCTTTGGCCTCTTATTGAACTGCGCCTGTAGCTCAACTGGATAGAGCACCTGATTACGGATCAGGAGGTTAGGGGTTCGAATCCTCTCAGGCGTACTACTTAACGTATTGCGGTATTAGATACTGGTATTTGTTCCTCTCTTTTTTTGCCAAAACACTTAGATATCAGCCCATCTCTAGGTAAGCAAATGCTCATCAATCCTTTATCAAACCACTCCCTATTCCTTTCACATCGGCTTTTTCAAACTCTAGCTTAAACTTCGTCCCATTTTCATTTAATATTTGAACCTCACCCTCCAGCTGCTGCTTCAGCAAGTTTATTAACGTCATTCCAATAGTGGATGATTTTTCTTGAATATTTTCAGAAATACCTACTCCGTTATCAGCGACCTCTACCATTACATCCTCATCCTTTTCATGTAAACGGACCGTGATCTTTCCATCTTTTTGGCCCTTAAATGCATGTTTATAAGCATTTGTGATCACTTCGTTCACCATCAAGGTACAGGGTATTGCTTGGTTAATATTCAACGGAATATCCTGAACATCCAGGTCTATCGAAATATGTTTCTCAGTATCAAATACTTGTTCAATATTTTGGACCAACTGCCTCATATTTTCACCAAAGTTTAAATGTGATAAACTTTCTGAGCCATATAGCAATTCGTGAATGGTAGCAATAGTTTGAATACGTTGCTGCGCAGATCTTAACACCCCTTGCAACTCAGCACTTTCACTTTCCATTGCCTGCAGTTCCATCATGCTTGTAACAATAGCCAGATTATTCTTTACGCGGTGGTGAATCTCAGCCAGTAGTGTTTCCTTTTCTTGCAGGGATTCTTTTAGCTGACGTTGGTAAGCTATTTGCTCACTAAAGTCCATAGCTTCAATAAAAATACCGTATACCTCTCCCTCATCATCAAATAGTGGAGCAAAAAGTATATTGAAAATATATTTTTGCTTTGCTCCCTTTTTATCTTTGCTAATTTGCAAGGGATCACCATACCCCAAATATGGCTCTCCGGTACGGTAAACTTCGTTCAATAAATCAATATACCCTTGGTCTTCAAATTCCGGGACTACATCTGCCAATCGCTTGCCAATAATATCCTCTTGGCCAATAACCTGGCGATAAGCCTTATTTGCTATCACATAACGAAATTCGGGACCTTCTAATAAGCATTTTGGGGATGGGGCCTCTTCAAACATGTCTTTTAGCTTATCCCGGTCGGCCTCC
>JBEPWP010000230.1:0-3760 GCA_041642355.1 Fodinibius sp.
ACCATTACTTTTTGTGTGGTCACCCGATCGAAGGGCTGATCCTTCATTTTTTCAACAATCCAGTCGATAGAGTTTTCGAGGGCTGGGCTACCGCTGAAACGATGGCCGAATTTGTCAACAAAATATGTGAGCCGATCAAATGCTTCATCATCATTTAGGGCAGCCTCAATGATGGCTTCGGTTTCGTCTTGATAGGAAGCGGCATTAACTTTTTGTGAGGGTGATTGTGCTTTCAGAGATGAAAACCCAAAAATAACCAAGAGTGCGATTACTAAAAATGACTGCCTGTTGAAGCTAAAGATCATGACTGGGTATTCGATTAGTGTTGGACTGTTAGGATAAACAAATAAAAAGGTTCAAGAAGTAAAATATATAAAAAAAGACTGCCCTGGTGAGCAGCCTTTATAATATTCTAGACAATCTATAAACGGTCGGTTAATCCATTGACCGGTGGTTATTTTCAACAATTTCTTTATACATCATGTATTCTTCAGGTGTCGTATCAGCAAATAAGAAATTAAGTGGATCAATAGGATTACTGCTTTTTCGAACTTCGTAATGTAAGTGTGGTCCTTCAACCATACCAGATTGTCCAGAAAAACCTACTAAATCGCCGCGTTTAACTTTTGTACCGGGTTTGATACCCTTAGCAAAAGAGGAGAGATGGGCATAATAGCTTTCGTAGCCATAATCATGATCGATAATAAGCAATCGCCCGTATGTTCCTTTTAACTGGGCATATTTTACAACTCCGTCACCGGTAGCATAAATTTCGCTTCCCACATTGGCCCGAAAATCCAGTCCGTCGTGTTGACGATCATATCCTAAGACAGGGTGGTAACGCATTCCAAATCCACTGAGAATAATCCCCTCAGTTGGCTTAATAGCGGGAATATGTTTCATCTTTTCCCGGTTTTTGTTGTAATAGTTTTTAATTTCGTTAAAGCTCAGCTGTTGTATGTTGATACTGCGCTCCAAGTTCTCGAGATTTTCAGCCGTCCATTTCAAAATTTCTGACGTTTCCTGGCTGTATACATCAAATTCAGAATATACATCAGCACCACCAGCGCCGGCTTGGCGTTCATCATATGGAATTTCTTCCATGCCTAACACCGATCGGTACATCTCATTATCGGCTTTGGCCAGTTGGTCTACTTCTTGATCTAAATCCTGAATTTTAGTCTTGGTTTGGTTTAGCTGCTTGATTAGCTCTTGGTTCTCAGCTTTTAGGGCAATCTCTGCAGGCGTGCCAACAGAAAAAGAAAGGATAGAGATGCCAATTCCGGAAAGTACGACACCGCACAAAATCCAGATACAGGCCGTATAAATAATACGTTCTAAGCTGTTATATTCGACGGGCACAAACTCACAGCTCTGCTCGTCGTAGTAGTAATAATTATTTAAAGCCATAGATGAAACCTTTTTTCATACTGATCTATAAGCAAGAGAATCTAGAAGCCGTTTGTTACAAAACGATCATAAAGTAGGGATACATTACAAATTTTCAAAAGGTGAATATATGCTGCTACTCAATGTCGCCTTCAAAATATTCGATCGCTCTGCGTGGCATGGCATCAGGATTAGTCTTGTTAGCAATATGTGATTTTACTTTGTCTTGAAAAGCTTCTGCAGCATCATAACCATAATGACGCAATAAATAATTCATGGCAATTACTTCGGCAATTACAGTGATATTTTTGCCAGGTGTAATGGGTAGATTAATTAGTGGGATATCGACGCCAAGAATCGATGTGGTATCGCGATTCAAGCCTGTTCGTTCAATATCTTTGGATTCATCCCAAAGTGAGAGCTCAAGGACAACCTCAAGCCGTTTCTGGTAGCGAATAGCACGTACGCCAAACATCGACATGATATCAATGATGCCAAGGCCGCGAATTTCCATAAAATGTTTGTTCATTTCGGTTGCCGAGGTCATCAAAACATTGTTTTTCTTCGTCATAATCACCACATCATCGGCTACCAACCGGTGACCTCGCTCAACCAGATCGAGGGCGACCTCGCTTTTACCAATACCCGATTTTCCTGCAATAAGAATTCCTATGCCGTAGACATCTACCATTGAACCGTGCACCATGGTTTGTAGAGCAAACTGATCTTCCAGGAAATCCCTTGTAAGGTGCATAAAATGGGTGGTTTCAAGAGAAGTACCATAAACGGGAATGCCTGTCTCTTCGGCAATTTCTAACAAAGAATCGGGTAGAACATTGTTGTGTGTTATGATGAGAACAGGGATATCAAATTGCGTCAGGTTTTTAAAAGCATCAATCTGTTCTTCCTCAGAAAGGTCTTTTAAAAAATTTGTTTCGGTATTTCCGATTATTTGTATTCGCTGGTGGGTAAAGAGCTTAACAAATCCGGCCAGCGCCAGCCCAGGACGGTGCAAATCCGCCTCTGTAACATAGCGCTGATCGGCGTTACTTTCGGCAACAAAGTTTTGCAGATCTATTTGAACGCGTTCCTGGAGACGTTCAATAAGATACGATACTGCTATCTTTTCTTTTTTGGGAATCGATTCGTGGTCACCGAAAGGCATAATAATTACCGTTGATGTAGGGTTTTTTGTTTATATTTTTTGAGCTGACGGGTTACATTTTCGATAACCATGTTAATAGCTTGCTCATACGATGAGGCCTGTTCTTTGGCGTTAATTAACTTTTGTGGAACTTTTACATTTAATTCGGCCTGTTGTGGATTTTCATCGTCAGGCACCGGTTGTAAAACAATATCACAGGTTAAAATTCGATCATAAAACTGGTCTAATTTCTGTACAGCATCTTCAGCATATTGATGGAGTTCTTTGCTTGCATCAAAATGTCTTGCTGTGAACGTAGTCTTCATAATATATACCTCCTAAATTAGGTTTAGTTTTTAGCTCTCGGATGAGCTATTTCATAAACGTTTTTCAGTCGTTCAACTGAAGTGTGTGTATAAACTTGTGTAGCGGCCAAATTTGAATGACCTAATAATTCCTTAATGACTCTTATGTCAGCCCCTTTATCAAGCAGGTGCGTAGCAAAACTGTGTCGTAGCACGTGCGGACTTTTCTGTGTTACTTCGCTGGCACGCTGCAGATAATCTTTTACAATACGTTGCACTGCACGTGGGTACAGACGCTGTCCACTTGCAGCAATAAAAACCGCCTTTCGGGCATCCGCATCAGTTCGTTCACCATAAAGCTGTGGCTTAGTTTCAAGATGATTTTTCAACGCTTTTTCTGCTTGATTGCCAAAGGGCACAATACGTTGTTTGGCGCCCTTGCCCAGCACTTTAATTTGGTTAAGCTTAAAATTGATGTCTTCTTCGTTCAAGTTTACAAGCTCGCTCAGTCGAATGCCAGTACCGTAAAGGAGTTCTAGTAGGGCTCGATTTTGGGCTGATTTTGGGGTGTTGCCTTCGGCCAGTTCCATCATCCTGTTTAAATCTTCTGCATTGGCCGTTTTTGGCAAGGGGGTATCTTTTTTGGGGACAATCAATAAATGAGCCGGATTTTGTTCAACAATGCCACGTTTAAAGCAGTACTTAAAAAATGAACGAACGGCAGCTACTTTTCTTGCAATAGTACTTTTGGCCAGATCGCGCTCAGAAAGGTGTCCCAGCCAAAGCCTGATCGTTAGTCGTTCGATCTCAGTAATATCGACCTGCTCTTGTGGTACCTCAAAATAGATCGTGCAAAATTCAAAAAATTGCCCCAAGTCATTTTTATACGAAATGATAGTATGCTCCGAGGCATTTCGCTCGA
>JBEPWP010000231.1:0-3719 GCA_041642355.1 Fodinibius sp.
GTAGATTCCCGTTATCTTCTAAGGCCACATGCCAAGTACGATGATCAAATTGAAGCGGCCCTACCAATTCTTCCCCGGGATCTTTTTCCTGCGTCAAATTTATCGACAGGTGATTGCTCTGATAACCAAAACGTTGATAATACTTAACCGGACTCCCAATATATCCACCTTCTTGCGGAGATAGATGATATCCCTCCCCCTCCTGCAAATCACGCTGAAACCGCGAAAACATCTGGAACTCCCCATCAGAGGTCCAATATGACGGATCGGAATAAAGCAATCTTCTCAACTCGAAACCACGACCCACCGTCACATACGGACGAATCTGCTCCATCGTTACCCGGCCAATGCCCGAAACTTCATCCAATTCCTCAATCATCTCAAAAGGTTTTACCTCCGATCGGTATTTGATGATGGCACGGGCAAGTTTGAGATTTAAACCCGGTATCTGTAATAAGGTTTTAACGCCAGCATTGTTAATATTGATGGGGTTTTCAGCCAGTTCCTGCAAAAACTGTGTCATCTGTTCACTGTCAAACTCCGTATCCCCGGGATCAAAGTTTTCAATCGCGTCTTCAAGGTCATCCTCTACTTCCGAACGTGTGGTATCCTGCTGCTGGGCCAACAGAACAACTGGCAAGCAAACAAATATTCCCAATATAAATAATACCCTACTACGCATTACCAAGTAACTTTAAAATCGATAGCGGGACTATATCCTAATACCCTGTTTTCGTGTCGCTGTACAGCAATATTAATAGCCCAAAAATCCATGCCGTATCCAAAACCACTCGAAAATGTAAGTGGTTCTGTAGTAGTACCCACGCGTCCCACCAGATTATCTATAATTGATACTTCTATTCCCCCGCGATATGATATTGGAAACTGTACATCCTTGACTATATCAGTAGTAAACAGGGCCCTATCAGATAGTTTATAGGACAATCCAATACTCAATTCACGAGGCAACTTCTCATTATTGAGCGAACCATACTCCGGTTGATTAATATTAGTGGCCTTGGCACCAATCCATAAACCCGAAATAATTGGTGCCGCCAAGCCCACATCAATCCCCAAGGCACCGGCGGATCCATAGCCACCGCCCATGGCAACATGATTGTAGTTTAGAATGGCGCCAAAATGAAATCCAGAAAACGAATGCTTATATCCCAGTCGCAACCTGTTTTCATTAAAAAGATCATCACCATAACGATGGGCTCCAGCACCAACGACTCCAAACTTTGTAGGGTACGACCCTGAAAAAGCCATATCCGTTAATTCGGACAATCCAAAATAGCGAACACCGAAAAATGAGACTGTACCTTCATTTTCCGACATCAAGGCAGGATTCCCAAATATCGACCAATCAGTATCCTGCAACGCTGTAGTGGCCTGCCCAACGGCCAACTCTCTGGCACCAATCACTGCTTGAGCTTGCAACAATGTACCGATGCCACTTATCGCCAGAAATGCTACACATAAGGTGAATAGCTTAAATCTGTGTAAATCGAATAGCTTTCGTATCATACAACATGTAATCTCTCTGATGATTTTAAGTAATCTATAAATTCAAAATGAATATTTCCTCCTTAAATTTGATTGCTGGAATTTTGTTAGGAATTGGCATCACAATTAGTGGTTTCCAGCCTTTATCTGCGCAGGAAATTGATGCTCAAGTTACACTAGATAAAAGCCAAATTAGCAGTACTTCTCTTGATTACCTGGATAACCTGCCCCAACAGATAGAGGAATATATTAATCAATACGATTGGACGAATGCCAACTTCAATGAAAACGAGCATATTAAAATGTCTCTGCAGATTAATCTGTTATCAGTTGAGGATTACAATTTTGAGGCCCAAGTAATTGTCCGCTCGCAGCGTCCCATTTACAACACCACACGTAACACAGTTCTCTTTCTGTTTAATGATGAGGAATGGAATTTTGAATATCCCCCCAACCGAACATTTCTTCATGATGAACTACAGTTCGACCCACTCACAAGTTTACTCGATTTTTATGTTTACACTATTTTAGGATATGATTTCGACAGCTTTGAAAATTTTGGAGGTACCGACTACTATCAACGGGCACAGAACATTGTATCTCTTGCACAATCGACGTCTGCTTTAGGATGGTCGCGCAGTAGTAATCAACGAAACCGAGCTCAGTTACTTACCTACCTCCGGCAAACCAACTACGAACCCTTTCGATCTGCACTCTATCAATATCATCGCAAAGGTCTTGATCAGTTTCTGGATAATCCCGAGCAAGCGCGTAATGAAATATTATCAGCACTAGAAAAAATACAGCAAGCACAGCGACAAACTTCCTCCAACCTTTTATTTGATACCTTTTTCAATGCCAAATATCGTGAAATAGCATCCATCTTTAAAGATGCTGAACCAAACGTGCGGCTGGAAGCCTACAATTTACTTTCCAATATTGATCAGAGTCATCTTAGCGAATATCAAAAATTGCAATAGTTTCAGCTTTAACATTGCTATTTAAGACTTCAAACACTTTTTTACACTAAGATTCTACATCAGTGTAACTACGAGCTGAACATTTAATCTCAGGTTTTGTATATTCTCGGCCTGATGAGTAAAATCTTTTTTCCATTCTAACTGAAAATATTTTCATCATATGAAATTTTACGTCTGTATAAAACAAGTCCCCGATGTGGATGCGCCTATCCAAATTAAAGATGGTAACCTAATCCAGGATACCGACCGCATGGTTCTTAATGCCTACGATGCCTCGGCCGTTGAAGAAGCACTTGTGCTTACCGAAGAACACGGCGGCGAAGTGGAAGTCGTGCTCGTTGGACCTGAAAAAGCGAAAGAAACTATCCGTAAAGCATTGGCGATGGGTGCCGATAAAGCTACGCATATTACTACTAAAGATGATGTTGATTATGATTCAGCGGTTTATGCAAATATTCTGGCTACCTTTTTTGAGGACAAAGAATACGACGTAATCTCCTGTGGCAAACAGTCGCAGGATACCGACGCGGGATTAGCTGGCGGCATGATTGCCCAACATCTTGATCTGCCCTACGCTACTAACGCTGTGGGATTATCTCTTGAAGACAATGAGCTTGTCGTAAAACGTCAAGGAGATTCTGGACAAGAAATCATTGCCCTTCCCCAGCCTTGCCTCGTAACTTGCTCAAATGATATGAACGAACCACGTATTCCCAGCCTCAAAGGTATTATGCAATCGAAGCGCAAGCCGATGGAAACAGTCGAACTTTCGGATATGAATGTGGATGGATCGGCCCTTTCTGCGAAAACCAAAGTAACCGGTTACATGGAAAAGCCCGAGCGCGAACCGGGTCAAAAGTTAGAAGGCGAACCCGACGAGCTGGCACAGAAAGTTGCTAAACTCCTCGACGAAGAAGAAAATGTTATCTAAATATGTGAGATGGTAGACGTGAAAAGGTAAATTTATCTCACATTTGCCGTCTGCCGTTTTGATCACAATGGCTAAAAGCAATGAAATTCAATTAAAATATTCCTAAAACAATGATTACCCTACTAACCCATATCGCAGTAAGTGACGGAAAAATTAAACGATCTTCTCTGGAAGTATTATCTCGGATGACTCAGCTCGCTGAAGCCAACGGACATTCCTCTGAGGCTGTCATTATTGATGCCGATGCCTCAAATCATATTGATGAAGTTCAAAAATACGGTGCTTCTAAGATCTATACTGTT
>JBEPWP010000232.1:0-3699 GCA_041642355.1 Fodinibius sp.
CTTGGAAGTGCCCTCTTGCACGATCATGGACTGAAACAGTATGGATTAAATATTCTGAAGGCTTTCGATATCGATCCCGCCGTTGTAGGCAGGGAGATTGAGCAAGTTTCCATCCATCATATTGATGATTTTAAGTTGATGCGTGAAGAAGGAGTAGAAGTGGGGATTCTTACGGTCCCCACCGAAAGCGCTCAACAAGTAGCCAATTTGATGATGGAAGGCGGAATTAAAGCCATCTGGAATTTTACCCCGGTGCGGATTAAGGCACCTAATGATATTGTGGTTCAGAATACATCTCTTTATGCCCATCTCGCAGTGATGTTTAACAGACTTCATGAGATTAAGCATCAGAAAAGCGGGGAGATATAATCTTTTATATGCTAGTTTTTACTTCAAAAAGTGAGGCATAATGTGTATTTTACAGAATTGGCACGTCCCCGTAGGCTAATTTGAATAACCCCGGGTAAAAAACCCGGGGAATCTCGTGCAAATGAACCAGGTCCCCGAATGGGGCCAACTTTTTTTTAATGATGCACACTGTCGCAGCTCCGCAGCTTTTTACTCTGTTATCCCATTTTTTTACCGTTCTGTCGCCCCTCTGGGGCTATTGGTAGCTGACGAGTTGGTGAACAATCGGAAAACTTCATAAAACCTGAAAACCTCCTAATGCCGCAAAGCGGTGTCCAGAATGCTACTAACGAATCCGCCAGCAATAACTAAAACCGCGGAGCGGTGACAGAGCGGTAAACCAACACCTATTTTCCTTCTTTAAGGTTAAGTGAGAATGAGGTTAAGATTGACCTACGAACCTACTAACCTCCTGGCCTACTAACCTCCTGGCCTCCTGGCCTACTAACCTACTAACCTACTAACCTATTAACCTACTGGCCTATTAACCTACTGGCCTACTAACCTACTGGCCTACTAACCTATTATTAGAAAGTCAGTGAAAATTTCGTTTCCTTTTCCGGTTCCGAATATGCATTTATACTTCCTCCGTGCAGTCTCATTATTTGTCTTGATAAACTGAGTCCGATACCCGATCCTTGTGGCTTGGTAGTGAAGAAAGGAATGAAAATCTTGTCGAGTACATCAGGCAAGATTCCTTTGCCGTTATCCGTTACCTGGATGGTTATGCGTCCGCGTCTGTTGAGAAAAGCTTTGATCTCAAGGCGGGGATTTTTTATATTTTCCAGAGCATGAATGGCATTTTTCACCAGGTTGATCAATACCTGCTCTATCAGGTGTTCGTCTGCTGATAGTTCAAGTGATTCGGGTTCGATAATTACATCGCACTGTATGCCGTTTTCTTTTATTTCTTTTTCGTGAAGTTCTTTGATGTTGTTGAGCAAATGAGCCACTTTAAAAATGGTAAAGTGGGGGGTAGGGATCTTTGTCAGATTGCGATATGTATTTACGAAGTGCAAAAGCCCGTCTGTTCTTTTATGAATTGTTTGAAGGGCATGCTCTACTTCTTTTAGTGATTCCGTATCATCCGCCTCTACATGTTGTGCCTCAAGTGATTCTATAATGTCCTGCATGAGTTGTTTAATGGTAGAAGAAAGTGACGAAATGGGTGTGATGGAGTTCATGATCTCGTGAGTAAGCACCCTGATGAGTTTTTGCCACGATTCCATCTCCTTTTCATCGAGTTCCTGCTGGATGTTTTTTATGGAAACCAGCATGATGGCCCGGTTATGTATTCTGAATTCAGTTGCGTAAATGGATAGTTGAAGCAAATCATCTTTTTTGCGAATGCGCACCAGAATATTTTCTCCATGCTTAATGGTCAGTAGTTTTTGGATGATTTCCGGGCTGAATTCACGGAGTCCCTGGATATTGTGAAGGGCCCGCACCTGAAAAAGTTTTTTTGTGGCATTGTTGATCAATTCTACTTTACCATCTTTCTGAAAGGCGATCAGGGCAATGCCAATGTGTTGTATGACGGTTTGCAGGTAGAAATAGCTTTCTTCTTTTTCGGCCCGTACCGCCTGGAAATCCTGGATGACTTCATTAAATGACTTTTTAAGCTTGTCGAACGATGAGCCAAGACTTTCTACCTGGAAGGTACGTGTAAAATCGGAATATCGAATGGATTCCAGAAAGTTATTCAGCACGCGGTTGGTACGGTCCACATAAAAGATCATGGCCACAACCTGAAAAACAATGAGCAATCCGACCAGAATCAGGGTCATTGTCAGGCTGGTGTTGTACCACAGATAACTAAAACCGAAGATTGATACGGTTAATAGTATTGTGCGGATAATAAAATTTGTCCTGAAATTATTAAAGGCCATATTTTTCCATTCTTCGGTAAAGGGATGTGCGGGTTAATCCCAGGTCGGTGGCTGCTTTTGAAATATTTCCATTGTGCATTCTCATCACTTTTTGTATCACCTTTTGTTCAATTTCTTCCAGATCGTAACTGTCAAATTCGAAAGCATCGGTGGATGACTGATGCGATGAAAGTTGGAAATCATTTTCGTCGAGGTTTGGACCATCGCTCATGATAACGGCCCGTTCAAGCACATGTTGAAACTCTCTTACATTGCCCGGCCAAGGATAAGAGTTGAATTTTTTGATGGCCTGATTACTAATTTTGTTAATCTTCTTATTGTATTTTTTTGCAAATATTTTCAGGAAATGATCTGCCAAAACGGGAATATCTTCATGACGCTCCCTGAGCGGTGGGATTTCAATTTCTACCGTATTGATGCGGTAGATCAGATCTTGCCTGAACTGATCTTCTGCGACCATTTGTTTCACAGGCATGTTTGTTGCGCTTATGAGCCTGATGTCAATGGGTTTGGGCTTATTGGCTCCTACGCGGGTTACTTCACGGCGTTCGAGTACAGTCAGAAGTTTGGCTTGCATAGGCAGGGAGAGGTTTCCTATTTCATCTAGAAATACCGTACCGCCTGATGCCAATTCAAATCTTCCCGGGCGGTCAGCTTTTGCATCCGTAAAGGCACCTTTAACGTGACCGAAAAGTTCGCTTTCGAAGAGTGTTTCGCTGAGTGCGCCAAGATCCACACTGATAAAAACTTCATCCTTGCGAAGGGAGTGACGGTGGAGCGCCCTTGCCACCAGTTCTTTACCTGTGCCGTTTTCGCCTAAAATCAGGACGTTGGCATCTGTTCCTGCCACTTTTTTTATGGTGTGAAATACTTGTTGCATTCCGGGAGAAACTCCAATAAAATCAGCAAAAGGCTGGTCCATGATGGTGTTAATCTCCTTTTGCTTTTCTCGCAAATCCGAGACTTCCCGGCGCGAGCGATTGAGTTTGATGGCTGATGAAATAGTGGCCAGAAGTTTTTCATTTTGCCAGGGTTTTACAATAAAATCAGTTGCGCCTGATTTTATTGCCTGTACCGATTTTTCCACATCTCCATAGGCTGTGATGAATAGCACCACCGCCTGGGGATCAATTTCTATTATTTTGTTCAGCCAGTGGAATCCTTCTTTCCCGCTGATGGCATCCTGGGTAAAGTTCATGTCCAGTAATATCACATCGTAATCTGTTTCTTTCATTAACGATGGGATGTTGGCAGGGTCTGTCTCTGTAGTTATGAGCTCCACGTGTGGACGCAGCAAGAGTTTAAGTGCAAACAGAATGTCGGTATTATCATCTACTGCGAGTATTTTTCCTGTTTTTGTGGCCATGCTCCCGGTGGTTTAAAATGTTTATATTTTTGTTGT
>JBEPWP010000233.1:0-3697 GCA_041642355.1 Fodinibius sp.
ACCTTTTTTACCAGTGAGGATTTCACGGATACTGGCAAGATCTTCCTCAAACAAATCAAAATGAAACAACCGAATCTGCTGCTGCATCTCAGTAATTACAGGTGGAGGTGTAATCCAAATAAGTGGGTTATCGGTAACCTCACTGACTGCTTCTTCAATGGTATTTAAATTTTCCCAGTAATCAGCTAATGAAACCAATGTGCGATCTGGAGAAACATGCAAACGTTGAGCATCAAATGTACCCAATGCTACAATAACCCAATCAGGATCATGGTCCAGCACATCTCGATTTAATCGCTTAAGTGCATCTGTAGAAGTATCATAAGAAATGCCGCTGTTCACAAAAGTGAAATCAGCATCTTCCAGGCCGATTTCCAATACATGTTGAAAAATATTGAACCACCCTTGCAAATCATCAGTTATGGAATCGCCTAGGGCAACTATAGTATCACCAGCTTCAAAAGGTAAGTCCTCTATCCATTCTGCTATCTCCGGATCTTCTAATAGTTCAATAGCTGCCTGTTTTGCGTTAGCTGCAAAACGATTGCGGAGTTTTTGGAGCTCTTCAATTTCAAGCCCCATCAATCCTGCCATTGCTTCTTCATTCTTAATGCCTGGCAATAGCGGATAACGTTTCTCCAGGTTCAAAAACTGTAACAAGTACTTTTCAAGTACCTCTTTCTCTTCTTCACTTGCTTTATATTCAGACATAAACTTATCAGCTTGTAATAAAATTTAATACTTCTATTTATTCAGTAATCTTTCAACTAATTTGGGGGTCCCTTTTGCGGCACGTTGTTTAATATGTTTCCATCCGGTAAAATTGCCCAGCTCTGGAGTTGCAGGATCAATGATATATTTGGGAATTCCAGATGACGCTAAATCCACCAACCCAGCGGCCGGATAAACGACTAAGGATGTTCCTATAACAATAAGAATATCAGCTTGCCCTACAATTTCGGCAGCCCTATCCATATTTGGAACGGGTTCTCCAAACCACACCACATGCGGTCTCAACTGGGCTCCATCTTCAGCAGTATCCCCTATTTCTATAGGATCACAACCGACATCGTATATTAGAGAGGGATCCTTTTCACTTCTCACTTTTGAAAGCTGACCATGCAAATGCACTACATGGGTAGATCCTGCTTCTTCATGCAGTGCATCAACATTTTGCGTTACAATACTAACTTCAAATTGCTCTTCAAGCCGAGCTAGAGCATTATGCCCTTCGTTAGGTTTTACGCCACAGGCCTGCTTACGTCTCTTATTATAAAATTCAAGAACCAGTTCTTTATTTTGTTGCCAGGCTTGAGGAGTAGCAACTTTAGTAACATCATATCCTTCCCACAGACCATCTGAATCACGGAAAGTTTTTAAGCCACTGTCGGCACTCATTCCAGCACCGGTCAGAACTACAACTTTACCCATGTATATATCTTATTTATAGTCGATAAACCAATTTTAGGAATGTACATATTGGGGCAGAATAGATTCCAGCCAAGAACTTGACTCTTCATAATCTTCAACAACATCTTCTTGCTTATCATTTACGAAGGTTGAAACCATTCTCTCAACATCAGTGCGCAATGTACTAATGGTATTATCAATTAGCTGTTGATTAAATCCCTTATCGCTCAATCTGAGAGTAAATTCAAGCGAGATAACTCTGCTTAAAATCCTCCCAAGCTCAACCATTCGATGTTGAGCAAGCGAATTACTTACTTGAAAATCGAGCACTTCACTGAAATAACCTGAAGCTCGCTGGGTGAGTTTAAACTCACTTAGGAACTTGTATAGGTTATTCAATTTTAATTTACGCATATGCTTTAATACAGACTCTGTAATCTGTTGATAAAGTATATCATTTGAACCTTCAAAAATTTGAAAAGGTCGGCTATCTACAAAAGAACGTCCAGCAATATGATCAAGTCTATAACCTTTTGCACCAGTAAGCTGTAACAAAGATTGAGCAGCTTGTTGCATTAAATCAGTGGTGTATGTCTTAATAGTATTGGCAGTCAGACTCATATCAGACACATCTTTATCAATTGGCACATTTGTACTGGTGAATGCACACATTGCTGATACCACTGTAAAAGATGATTGTAATCTATTGAGTCGCTTTTTAACCTGATCATAATTAAACAGGCTTTGGCCACCTACATACCTTTGTTTACAATGCTCAATGCCTTCAACCATCATCCGTTTTAAAAAACCGATACCCATTCCCGGGAACTGAAGTCTGCTTCTATGCAGAACATCCAACATCATTTTAATTCCAATACTCTTAGGCTGGAGTTTATACTGTTCTGGAACTTTTATATTAATTTTGTTACGTCCATAAGGAAGCATATAAAGCCCAATATTTTTGTAATATTCTTCAACATCGATGCCTCCTCTTCGACTGTCATGGATAAAAAATCCAATGTCTCTACCTAATTCGCCATTTTTAAGCTGCTTTCTAGCTGTTATAAGCCAAAAATCGGCCGCACCTGTCAAACCAGCCCAGTGTTTAGTTCCTGAGATATTGTACGCAGCTCCATTTTCTCCATTTATCTTTTTATAGGATGTCTCCATATGTAGCGCATCCGAACCAAAATCCGGTTCGGTAATCATCAATCCACCCATATTGTTTTCTTGCAGAAAACGATCAAAGATAGGTTGCTTAACATTTTCATTAGCATAGTTTGCAACTGGTTGTAAAAACAAAGCTCCATTGATACCCATCATCAGTGATAAGGGTAGAGATTCAAAAGAACTAGCCTCAAGCATTGCCAATGCTTCGTGGGTTTCAGCTCCTCTCCCTCCATATTCTTCAGGAATAAATACACTGAGTGGTTTACAATCCATAATTTCATTTAAAATATCATCAGGTAATCCCCGATTAACGCTTAAAGCGTTAATATCTTCTTTTACATTAAATAAATTATGGAGTTTGTTTTTATAGTGAGTTATAAATTCAGAAAAGTCCATACCCTTTAATCAGATTAGATATTTTTGCCGTTACTAGGCTCTGTCCTTTAGATAAGCAATTTATAAAAGAAACTAAATATACCGAATTTAAATTCTTGCCAAAAACTCAAAAAACATGTTTTTACGTACTACCCTATAAAAAAAGCCCTTTACGCGGTGGGCGTAAAGGGCTGTGGTGGAAAATAAAAGAGCAGTCGGGGACCTACGCTTCCGCCCGGAGGGCAGTACCATCGGCGCTGCAGGGCTTAACGGCCGTGTTCGGAATGGGAACGGGTGGGGCCCCTGCGCTTGACCCGCCTGCTCAAAAAAATGTCAATACGGTCTTTGATCTAGTGATAGCTGATGGGTGCTGCTGGCCGCACGGCCGATTGGTCGTGCAAGCCATATAAGCGTAAGCCGGTAGCCTTATTAGTACGGCTCGGCTAAACGTGTTACCACGCGTACACCTGCCGCCTATCGATCTGGTCGTCTTCCAGAAGGCTCTAATAGGGAATGTTTATCTTGGAGCGTGCTTCGCGCTTAGATGCTTTCAGCGGCTTATCACTTCCGCACATAGCTACCCTGCGATGCCCGTGGCCGGACAACAGGTGCACTAGCGGTGCGTCCACTCCGGTCCTCTCGTACTAGGAGCAGCTCTCCGCAACATTCCAACGCCCACAGCAGATAGGGACCGAACTGTCTCACGACGTTCTGAACCCAGCTCGCGTACCGCTTTAAATGG
>JBEPWP010000234.1:0-3688 GCA_041642355.1 Fodinibius sp.
CAGATGACCCGATTGTATTTGCACTAGCAAATCCAGTTCCGGAAATTATGCCCGAAGAAATTCAAGAGGTTGCCCGCATTATTGCAACAGGACGAAGTGATTATCCCAACCAGATTAATAATGTATTAGCATTTCCTGGCCTGTTTCGTGGTGCTTTGGATGCACGAGCTACAGATGTTAATGAAGACATGAAGTTAGCCGCGGCACATGCCATTGCCGAATGTATCGACGAGAAAGGATTAAATGAGGAATACATCGTTCCAAGCGTCTTCAGTAAAGATGTAGTCCGACAGGTTTCAAAAGCGGTTGAGAATGCTGCTTATGACAGTGGTGTTGCACGCAGAACGAAACCCTAACGGTAAATTTACTTAATTATATAACCCTGAGGATTTACAAGATTTTCAGGGTTTATTTTTTTAAAGAGATATATCTTCAAAAACTCACATTGGAGGAACTCTACCGTGTTGAGGTTTGACCAAGATTTCTTCAACCACTGTTCTTGGCGATAATTGCGTTAAATTCAGAATAATTTTAGCTACATCGTCGGGATCAATCAGCAAATCCCGATCGATTAGCGATCCCTCCCACGAGGTAGACTGCGTTTGACCAAGGTTAATAGCAGTAACCCCTATCTCGGTATCAAGCAATTCTTTTCTAAGAGAACGTGTATATCCCAACAAGGCATGCTTTGAGGCAGAATATGCACCACTATCTTCAAGACCCTCTATCGCTCCCACCGAACAAATATTTATGATTAAAGCATGCGATTTTGCTTTTAACGCACCCAAAAAATGCTGCGTAATATTAACGGCCGAGTAAAGATTTGCCTGGATTTGTTGAGTAAAATCTTCGTGAGTTGTCTTTTCCAACTTTTTAAGTAGAAAAGAACCCGCATTGTTTATGATAATTTTAGGAGTAGGAAATCCCTCAGGGAGCTTAAGCTTTTGTACCGACTTTTGATCCGATATATCACAAGCAACAGCATCAACTCTATTGTCACCTATATTCTGGCAAAGAGTTTGGGTATCCTGAAGATCAGATTTTGTACGTGCCATGAGCAATAGAGCATAATTAGTGTTTTTGGCAAACGCCTGAGCAATACGCCGGCCAATACCACGACTGGCCCCCGTAATCACGACAGAATGATCTTTCTGGCCCTCCACTAACGTACACCCATAAACTTATGCGTCTGCAAACTAATGCCCCATTGCGGATGATCTTTTACATAATCAACAATGAGTTCCACTGCTCCTTCCTTTTCCCATTCGGGTTGTAGAAGAAGTTGTGTACTATCAGGACATTTAGCAGCGTTTTTTTCGGCCCACTCTAAATCTTTCTTGGTAAGCACTACAATTTTGAGTTCATCCACATAGGGGAAAATATCGTCAAGTGGTTCTTTAAAACGTTTGGGAGATAACGTAATCCAATCTAAATATCCTGAGATTGGTGATGAGCCACTAGTTTCAATATGGATTTGTAATCCGGCTTGCTTAAGCTTGAATGTTAGTGGATCAAGATCATGTAAAAGTGGTTCTCCCCCCGTAATAACAGCAAACTCAGCCCCACTCTCCTGAGCTCCATGGACAATTTCCTCAACAGCTTTTGGTGGATGCTGTTCCTCGTCCCAGCTTTCCTTCACATCGCACCACCAGCAGTTCACATCACAGCCAGCAGTTCGTATAAAATAAGCCGGACGTCCACTGTGAGCCCCTTCTCCCTGAATGGTATAGAAATCCTCCACCAGTGGGTATTCTACCGACCGCATCTCATCTTGGTCGATAAGCTCTTCTAATTTTTCCTGATCAATCTTGTTAAACATCGTCCTCTGTATATTCAACCCAGCTGTTTTCAGTTTCCCAAACGGTTACATTCAACGTAATATTATTGGGAATACGTTGCTGTGTTTCCTTATAAATAAATTCTGCGATACGCTCTGCGGTAGGATTCACCGGAAGTTCTTCATTCAAAACCGAATGATCCAAGCCTCCCTTTTCGGAACCCTTGGCCGCCCACTTCAATTCTTTGAAATCACACACCATATCATCGGTATCAAGATATTTTGACGGGTTAAGTCTATGCGATTTTGCTGAAATATGCACTTTATAACTGTGTCCGTGCATACGTCCACATTTACCGTCATAGCCCTCAATTAGATGAGCAGCATCAAATTTAAATTCCGTATGTAACGTCCAAGTGGGCATTTGTAATTAGTTTATTCGGTTCAAATAGAAAAGGCTTGTCAATTCTGACAAGCCTTCAAAAATAAGGAAATATTGAGACAATTAGGAATTACTCAGGCCATTTAATCGTGCATCCCAGGGCTTTTGTTGTCTTGGGATTAATTTCCTTGCCTTCTACTAAATTATTGATTGCATTCTTTAAAAAGGGATTATCTACATTTTCGGCTGATTTTGCGTTGTCATCAATGGCTCCGGTATATACGAGTTCCATGTCGGTATTAAACAAGAAAATATCAGGAGTTCGGGTGGCACCAAAAGCTTCAGCCAGTTTTGCTTGTTCATCAAGTGCATAATAAAAATCGTAATTACTCGACTTCGCTCGTGCTTGCATATCCTCCATCGATTCGCCTTTATCCCGTATGGCAGTATTGGGATTTAACATAATGACCCCTATTCCATTTTCTTCAGCCATATTTGCAATGGGATTATAACGATCTTCCCAAGCTTTAACCCACGGACAGGTATTGCACGAAAAATTTACAAGCAGTCCATTTTCTTTAGCTACTTTTTCAAGCGTCAATATCTCTCCCGATACATCAGTCACCTCAACATCAGCAAGCGGAGCTTTAGCACCGATCTCTAATCGATCTGAACTATTATCAGTACCCGGCAAAAATGCCAGTAATACAACAGTAGATAAAATCATTAATACATAAAGTGATTTTTGTAATTTCATGGCAATCAATTATTTATTGCTTTTTTGATGTGATGTTCAAATTTATCATACTCAGCACCCTGTTCCCAACTTGCAACTATTTCTCCATTCCTATTTAAGATTTTTGTGAAGGGTAATGCTCCACTCCATTTTTTGGATAATGCCTCAATGAAGGGTTGGTCTTTACCCGTTTTAAAATAGGTTTTCCAATCAACGTTTTGCTTTTTTAAAAAATCCAGAGCTTTACTGCGTTGACTGGGAAAATCCGCAGAAATGAAAACAACATGCAGCTTATCGTCATATTTTTGTTGAAGATCTACAATATAGGGAAACTCTTCGATACAAGGAGCGCACCAAGTAGCCCAAACGTTAACTAGTACTGCTTTTTCTCCCTCATATGCACTGATAATCTCTTGTAACCCTTCACCAGAAACATTTTGCAATAAAGATTCATCAGACTTTTGCTGAGCAAATGATGCATTGAACAAGCCCAAAAGCATCGTCAAAAAATAAAGAAAGAGAATAGACCACTTTACTTTAACCATACCTGATATTTGTTAATCAATTTCTTCAGAAGGATTCCATATATGTTGTTCAATATCAACCTGATACTCATCCACAAATCTAATATTCTCCTGTTTTAGTCGCTCTCGCATCGTATCATCAGGAAAATAAGCACGACCCGTAAGCTCACCATTTCTATTAACAACACGATGAGCAGGAATATTCGTTTCTGCGGCTTTATTTAGCGCATATCCAACCATACGTGCTCCCGATGCAATACCCAGATAGT
>JBEPWP010000235.1:0-3667 GCA_041642355.1 Fodinibius sp.
GGATTAAACTATGTATAACGATTCTTTTGGCAACTCAGTAAAGCGCGGTTATTGGGCATTGCCTGTGGCAATACGGGTGATTATCACTATAAACGTAGCGATATTTATTATCCAAACGCTGCTGAGTATTTTTAGCCCTGCCTACAGTCGTTTGTTTGTGGATGTATTTGCCTTTTATCCGCAGTGGCAAACGGCCCTTTTCCAGCCCTGGAGAGCGGTAACCTATATGTTTTTGCATGGCGGGGCATTTCACCTTCTTTTTAATATGCTTTGGCTTTGGTGGATGGGCCGATCGGTTGAACAATCGATGGGGCCACGGACATTTTCTGTGATTTTTTTCGGTGCCGGAATTGGAGGAGCACTATTTAATATTGTAGCGGCTCCGGTATTAGGATTTAATCCAGTTATTGGAGCTTCGGGAGCGGTTTACGGCATTATGGTTGCTTTTGCGATGCTATATCCCAAGATGCCTATTATGCTTATATTTTTTCCACCCATCCAAGCACGGTATGTGGTAGCCGGACTTATTGCTATTGATGCGTTACTACTGGGATCGTCAGACGGAACGGCCCGCATTGTTCATCTGGCCGGAGCCGGAGCGGGTTACTTATTGATGAAATATCATCAGCAGGGCAATGATTTAAGCCGCTGGATGTTACCAGTAGAACAGTTATGGTATCGATTGAAGGGGACCTATAAGAAGCAAAAGTCACGACCCAAAAATAAGAATATGTATTCTGTTTCTGATGCGGAAATTGTTGAAGAAACGGACCAATCTGAGCTTGATACAATCTTGGAAAAAATTTCTCAGAAAGGTTACGATGGGCTTACGGATGAAGAAAAGAAAAAACTCTTTGAGCTCAGCAAGAAAAACTAATTGCAATAATTTGAATGAATGTTATCAAACCTTTGATTTGTTAAGGTACGATCACAAAAAGAAATAACGATATTATGTCTCACATTAAACGACGAGATTCAATTCAGGTTATGGTTGGTGATGTACCCGTGGGCGGTGGTGCTCCCATTGTGGTACAATCGATGACGAACACCGATACCTCGGATGTTGACGCTACGGTAGATCAAATTAAACACCTCCACCGGGAAGGTTCTGAAATCGTTAGGGTTACTGTTAATAATGACGATGCTGCCAAAGCCATCCCAAAAATAAAAGAAAAACTTTTGGCTGATGATGTAACGGTGCCAATTGTCGGCGATTTTCATTATAACGGTCACAAACTATTGGTAGATTATCCCGAAGCGGGTCAAGCACTGTCAAAGTTTCGAATCAATCCCGGGAATACGGGTACCAAAACCAGGGATGAAAATTTTTGTACAAT
Source organism: Fodinibius sp. (assembly GCA_041642355.1). GTDB lineage: Bacteria > Bacteroidota > Rhodothermia > Balneolales > Balneolaceae > Fodinibius. The sequence continues at coordinate 1,338 of JBEPWP010000235.1, forward strand.
TGTTGAGCAGGCAATAAAACATGACAAGCCGGTACGTATTGGTGTAAATTGGGGGTCGCTTGATCAAAAATTATTGGCCAAGAAAATGGATGCCAATAGTGAGCTCGAAAATCCCAAGTCGTCGAAACAGGTCATGTTAGATACGATGGTGGAGAGTGCACGACGTTCTGCCGAGCTTGCCGAAAGTGTGGGACTTCCATCAAACAAGATTATTATAAGTTGCAAGATGTCGCATGTACAGGATGTTGTTCATGTGTATGAACGCATTGCTGAATTACTTGATTATCCGTTGCATGTGGGATTGACCGAAGCTGGTATGGGCATGAAGGGTACGGTTGCTAGTACGGCTGCACTCTCAGTACTATTGCAGCAGGGCATTGGCGATACTATTCGTGTTTCGCTGACGCCTAAACCAGGTGGTGATCGCGCTGAGGAAGTACGAATATGTCAACAGGTATTACAATCGCTTGGTATCCGAAGTTTTGTGCCTCAAGTAACGGCCTGCCCGGGCTGTGGGCGTACGAATAGCACTTATTTTCAGGAGCTTGCTGATGAAATTCAGGACTATCTGCGCGAAATGATGCCCATCTGGCGTGATGTTTATCCCGGAGTTGAGGAGATGAATGTGGCTGTTATGGGCTGTGTAGTGAATGGTCCTGGTGAATCGCGTAATGCCAATATTGGTATTTCTTTGCCAGGAACGTTTGAAGAACCTAAAGCTCCTGTTTATATGGATGGTGAACACTATAAAACCCTTCGTGGTGAAGTAATTGGTGAAGAGTTTCGTACTATTCTGGATGAATATGTGATGCGGAATTATGGAAACTCGAATGGAGAAGAAGAGGAAAATAAAGCTGTTGAAGAGCAAACTTCGTAAAATAATTGAAACTAATGTACTGTTATGGTAAAAAGGAAGTTCTTTTACTTTTTCATTGTTCTTGCTGTAACGGTAAATTTTATTTCCTGTACAGAAGATCAAGAACAAACCATTGATGACAATTATCTTGACTCGCAAGATTATTCTGCTTTTAAAGAGAATACAGATCGTGAAATAGAAAGAAATAGTGATGCGATCAACTTAGCAGATTATTTGGTCAAACTATCAGATTGTGATTCTATTTCCAATTTAGAAACTCCTGTTTTACTCGATTGGGATGTGTTGGAAAAGTTAATGGAAAAATCAGATCCCTGTAGTGTTGAAGAAGAACATCAGAAGTTAACACTCGTTGGGGAGCAGCAATTACAGGCGCAGACTGTACGTTGGTTTTTAGTGGATTATCAGTCAGCTTATACAAATGCAGAAGTTGTTGTTGCCACTTTTAGCGGTAACGAACTGAGAAGTTTTACCACTGTTGGGATGTACGAGAAGATTCCAGCTCATAATATCCAAACAAATATCAGGGTAAAGAGCGAAGGGAATACGATGTTAATTCGATCGGAGACCATTCGTGATATACAGTATCCGTTAGAACAAAAAAATATCATTACATCCGATTATAAAATTAATAGTGATGGTAGTATCAACGAGTTGTGATAAATGTATTATCTTACAGTATTCAATTAACAATTGCTTAGATATAATTTTATGAGTGTACTCAGAAAAAGCCTCACTATAACTATTGCTATTCTTGGTATTCCGTTACTGCTTTTTGCCCAGCAAGATTTTGAGGCACAAAAGCAAAAAGCTGATTCTCTTTATCAACAGTTTGAAGAAGAGCAGGCCTTGGAACTTTATCGAGATATTTTGGAAGAAGAACCTGAAAATTATAAGGCATTGTGGCGGGCCAGTTTTTTGTACTCGCGGATTGGGAACCGTTTTGGGGACGAAGATGATCAAAAGGAATATTTTAACCAGGGTATTGAACTTGCCGAACGTGCCCTTGAAGTCGATTCTACTGATGCGCAATCGCACTTTGTAATGTCGGTTGCCATGGGACGAAAAGCACTTATTTCGGGCGCTCGTGATCGCGTTGCAGCATCGCGCTCAATTAAAAAGCATGTCGACAAGGCATTGGAATATGATGAAAATCATACAGGGGCTTGGCACGTGCTGGGACGCTGGCATTTTAAGGTAGCTAATTTAAGCTGGGTTGAACGGACAGCGGCTAACACTCTATTTGGGGGTATTTCCGGTGATGCAAGTAATCAAAAGGCGGCTGATGCCATTCAAAAAGCTATTGATCTTAACGATAGTCACATACTTTACTATGTTGACCTTGCCAGGATTTACGAGGAGATGGGAGATGATCAGCAGGCTATATCGGTTTGTGAAAGTGCAGTAGAGCTACAGAGCAGAACGCCCGACGATTCTAACCTAAAAGAACAGTGCA
>JBEPWP010000236.1:0-3651 GCA_041642355.1 Fodinibius sp.
AAGAGCAATAAGCATTACTTTAAAAAAGCACACTCAGCTACTACAAGCTTCGAAAATCAAGTCGCAGAAGAATGCTTTCTTGAGCGACCCACTTCGTTTCCGAAGCGATGCAAAACTAAGAGCTTTCAAAGCCAATTCCAAATTTAATTTTAACTCTTTTTTAGAGCCAAAAAAACGGGGTTGAGCAACAATCAAAATTGGGCTCGACCCCGTTTCTAAATTGGATCCTAAAGTTACCACATTTATCCGGTTCGAATCAACATTTTTTTAATCTTTTTTTATGAAAAAACCGAACCCCTGCTGTTATCAATTAAAACCCATTTTATAGGATATTCACCCTTCGTATAAACTGTATTCGGTGGGGTCTTCTTCAAATTCTTCGAATAATTTTACCCCTAAGTAACAAAGTGGAGTATCAAACAGTGCGAAGAAGAATTTGAAAAAGTAAGAATTGATGATCAGGATAATTACTTTTCCGATAGTATCTATATCCTGACCTAGATTTCCAGCAAAATATAAAATTGAAATAATAGCTGTAGAATCTACCAGTTGGCTAACTGTTGTTGACGCATTATTTCGTAGCCATAGATGTTTGCCCTTGGTATAGCGTTTCCAAAAGTGAAAAAGACGGACATCTATAGTTTGAGCAATTAAGTAAGCAATCATACTGGCAATTGTATTCCCAATCATAAATTCGTACACACCCTCAAAAAGTTGTATTCCACCACTTACTCCTCCTGTATTCGGCAACCAATGATTAACACTCATTAAGAAAAGCATAAATACATTCATTGAAAATCCTATCCATACCACCATTTGAGCTTTCTTGCGTCCATATAATTCTGAAATCAAATCTGTAGCTAAAAAAGTAAATGGATACGCTATAACACCAACTGGTACACTCATCGTATAAATACTCTGGTTCCGTACCAATTCTGGGACCAGCGGCAACATCCAATCAGATAACTCAATAGAAAAAATAGTTACAAATTTGGTAGTACCTATTACATTACCCAGTACCAGGGAGGTTAAAAAAATACCGGTAAGCGTAAGAAATAGTGCATCTCGTTTGTGAGATACACCGGGTAAAGAATTATCACGATCCATTTGTAGATAATAAGTATTGCAAGAATTTAAATTCCGATATCGATAAAGCTTTTTATTATAAGCTAAATAAAAGCAATTTACAGCTTTAACGTTTCTACTGAGTAAACAGCTTCTTTCATTACTAGAAACTGGCTTTCAATTACTTTCAAAACTGCTTTTAACAATTTATCCGATCCCCAAGCAATAATAGTGGTACTTAAAAAACCTTCTTTCAAAAAGCTTTACGAATTACCCTTCCATGAAAACTTATAAAACTACTATTAAGAACTTATTGGTAAGTGCAGCATCATATAAGAGCGTTTACCTAAACGAAATCAATTATTGATACATTTTTTATACATTATCACTCAATTTTAATCTAGTTAAATACATTAAAATGGCTCTTGTATTAATCGCACCAGATCGCAATATGTCGCCTTGGATTGATGCTCTTGAAGCTATAGATCCTAATCTGGATATCGAAATCTGGCCTCATATCGATGATTATCAAAAGGTGCAATTTGCTGTTTGCTGGAATCAACCGAAGCATGTTTTAGATCAGTTTCCAAATTTAAAAGCAGTTTCTTCGCTTGGGGCTGGTGTAGATCACCTTATAAATGATGAAACACTGCCAAAATCTGTGGCAATCTGCCGCGTGGTTGCTACATCCCTGGTACAACAGATGAAGGAGTATATTTTGGGGGCTGTGATTAATATTCAACGCAACTTCGTGCAGTACCTGCGACAACAAGATGCGGACAAATGGCAGCCGCATAACCACCTTCTGGCCAAAGATTTACAAATTGGCGTTATGGGATTGGGGAAATTAGGTCGTCCCGTAGCCCACCAGCTAGCACAACTGGGGTACAATGTTTCGGGATGGTCGGGTTCACCCAAAGAGCTAAGTGATATCAGAACTTTTGCCGGTAAGAAACAGCTATCTTCTTTTCTTGACGGGATACAAATATTGATATGCTTGCTTCCGCTTACCGAAGAAACCAAAGATATACTGGATCTCAAGCTATTTAAACAGCTTGATAATAACGCATGGATTATAAATGTAGCTCGTGGCGCTCACCTTGTTGAGGAGGACTTGATTTATGCTTTAGATACGAACATCCTGCAGGGAGCATGGCTCGATGTTTTCAGAGAGGAACCCCTGCCTGATAAACATGCATTCTGGAATCGTGAAAATATCATCATAACTCCTCATGTTGCCAGCATCACAAAACCGACGGAAGTTGCCGATCAAATCGTTGATAATTACAAACGGGTACTATCGGGGATGGCCCCCAACAATTTAATCGACCCGCAAAAAGGTTATTAAATAGTCTCTGGCTTATGCTCCCACCGGTATCGAAGTTATCCATCCAAAGGGATCCTCAACCTTACCCCTTTGAATTCCCGTGATGGTATCGTAAAACTTTTGTCCTACTGGGCCACGCTGTTCATCATGTACTTGTACCGTTTTCCCATCATGATGAATTTGCTCTACCGGTGCAATTACAGCGGCAGTCCCGGCTCCAAATGCCTCTTCCAACAAACCTTGTTCTCCGGCCTCAATAATTTCATCAATGCTAATCTGGCGCTCCTCCACTGGCATGTCCCAATGTTTTGCAAGCTCAATCACCGAAGCCCTTGTGATGCCGGGCAAAATGGTACCGGTTAATTGAGGCGTTACCAACACACCATCGATCACAAAAAATATATTCATTGTGCCAACTTCTTCTACGTACTGATGCTCAAAAGCGTCTAACCATAGTACCTGATCAAATCCCTCGGCTTTGGCTTGCTGGGCAGGATACAAACTGGCCGCATAATTACCAGCCGTTTTTGCACTCCCTACCCCCCCTTTTACTGAACGCACGAACTTATTAGTAGTAGTCAACTTTACCGGCTTTTGGTAATAGGCCCCTACTGGTGATGTCATCACATAAAACCGATATTTATCTGATACACGCGCTGATATAATTTCGTCAAATGCACAGGCAAGCGGACGTATATATAAAGTGTTGCCTTCTTTTTGAGGAACCCACTTGTGATCAAGCTTGATGAGTTCCTTTATCCCCTGCAAAAATACATCACGTTCTATCTCGGGGATACACATACGCCGGCACGATCGTACCATTCGTTCATAATTTTTCTCCGGACGAAATAAATGTACGGTATTTTCATCAACATAATACGCTTTCAAGCCTTCAAATACAGACTGTGCATAATGCAGCGTATTAAGAGCCGGTGTTACTTCAATCTGTCCGAATGGTTTAATATTTGGCTGCTGCCACTGCTCATCCCGATATTCTACCTCCAACATATGATCAGAGAATACCCTGCCAAATCCAGGATCATCAAGATCAACCTGATTAATTCTACTATCCGAAACTTTTGTAATATTAAATGCAGTGTCAGTAACCATAAGTATATCTTGAATTAAAACTGGATATAAAATACAAGCTTTCGCCGTGAAAGAATAAAAAATTGCTTTAATTTTATCCGAAATTAACAAATAATAACAGTTTCCATTTTTTGGACTCGCTATAACGTTATCATTAAATCATTGGTTAT
>JBEPWP010000237.1:0-3633 GCA_041642355.1 Fodinibius sp.
AGAGAGGTGCCGACAAAGATCAGCAAGTAAACCCACACCGGGAGCGATGACTGAAAACCTTGGAAGATAAAATCCACAGCGGTTGGTGCTTACATTTCGTCGAGCAGCATCTCGATAAGCTTGTCGGTAGACAATCCCTCGGCTTCTGCTGCATAGTTATTTACAATGCGATGCCGAAGTACCGGTTTGGCCAAAGCACGGATGTCTTCTTCTGAAACATTATATCGACCGTGCATCAGTGCACGAGCTTTTCCACCCAGCACAAGGTATTGCGATGCCCGGGGACCAGCCCCCCAACTCATATATTTTTTAACGAATTCCGGAGCCATATCAGACTGTGGACGGGTTTGAGTAACAAGCTGTACAGCAGAGTTCAAGACTCCCTCCGGGACAGGGACTTCGCGCACAAGATCCTGTAGTTCCACAATCTGTTCGGCATTCAATACCGGATTAATTTCGGCTTCACCCAACGAGGTGGTCTGGCTTACGATATCCTGTTCTTCTTCAACTGACGGATAATCAAGCCAGAGATTGAACATGAAACGGTCAAGCTGAGCTTCGGGCAGGGGATAAGTGCCTTCCTGTTCAATCGGATTTTGGGTAGCCAGCACAAAAAAGGGCGGTTCCAGCGGATAAGTATGCCCGGCAGCCGTTATATGAAACTCTTGCATGCCTTCGAGCAGCGCAGCTTGCGTTTTGGGTGGCGTACGGTTAATCTCATCGGCCAGAACGATATTTGCAAAAATGGGCCCTTTGACAAACTTGAAAGACTTGTGACCGGTCTCTCGGTCATCCTCGATCACTTCTGTGCCGGTTATATCGCCGGGCATCAGGTCGGGGGTAAACTGGATACGGCTAAAACTCAAATCCAGGGTTTTTGAGATCGTTCGTATCAAAAGTGTTTTAGCTAGCCCCGGGACACCGATGAGTACGCAGTGCCCGCGCGAAAAAAGGCATATCAGAAGCTGATTAAGCACATCTTTCTGGCCGACAATAACTTTGCCAACCTCACCTCGAATCTTTTCAATCGAGTCTTGGAAAAAATCAACCGCTTCTACGGAATCCTGAGGTATGTTTCTCATATTTCTGTGTTAAGAGTTCTTAAATCGATCGGGAACAGGAATTTTATATTCTACATACATCTCTTTGCGTAATTCAGCAAGCAAGTTACGCATCTCTCGACTCTGTTTCTCCTGTAAAGCAAAACTTTTTATACGCTGATAATCCTGTTCGAGGTTTGCGATATGTTCAGGCACACGTTTGTCAAGCTGGACAATACGGAATGCCTGCTTCGTGTCGTTGCCTTCGCCCATGGTAAACGGCTTGGGATCTGAGATGTCTCCAACTTCATCCAACAACAGGACAATGCGATACATGGCCGGATCTAGCTGGTCAAGAGCTATCAATCGCTGTCCATTTTCGGGATTCAGTACTCGTCCACCCTGAGATGCAGTATTGGGATCATCGGAGTGCTTGCGGGCCATCTCGTCGAACGTAATATCATCGTTGGTTTGCACACTATCCTTGATAGCGCGTAGCTTTTCTTTGGCCGCTTCTTCATCAAAACTTTCGCCCTCAACTTCTATGAGTATTTGATTGGTATCTATTTTATCACCCTGGCGCTTGTTCAGGCGAATCACATGATATCCAAAATTTGTTTTGACAACCTTGGAGACATTACCGGGCTCAAGGGCACTGGCGGCTGCAGAATATTCGGCAACTAGATCGTTGAGTGCCATCATAGGTACGCGACCGCCATTAGAGGCATTAGGCCCATCGCTGTACTTTTTGGCCATCTCTTCGATGGTTTTATCGTGATTTAGTACAGAGTCACGTAATTGTTCAGCCAGTTGACGAGCTTGTTTGTCGGCATCTTCGAGGGTAGGAGGCAGTGCAACAATTTGCGATACAGAAACCTGCTCAGGAATAGTCGGCAGGGAATCCTTGGGGATTTTCTCGAAGTATTCACGCACTTCGGGTCGAGTAATATCAATTCCATCTCGTTTTTTACGCTGGAATTGTTGTACGATCATCTGTTCACGGTAGTTTTCGCGGAGGTCGGCCCTGATCTGGACAATACTTTGTCCCATTTGTTGTTCGAGAGCTTCCTCACTGCCAACCTGCTGAATATAGTTATTGATACGCTGATCAATCTGCCGGTCGACCATTTCGTCACTTACAGTAATAGAGTCTCTCTTTGCCTGCTCCAGCATTATGTACCGGTCAACGGTGTTTTGCAGTACGGTATACCAGATGTCCTTGCCGAATTCTATCTGACGATCTTGCTGGCGCCGCATTTGCATCATATACTGCTGCACCTGTTGATCAACATCGGATTTTAAGACGATATGATCGTTAACAATTGCAACAATTTGGTCTAATTTCTTATTAGATGAGTTCTGCTGTGCGTGGGAAGAAAGAGGGATTAGAAATAATGAGATTGTAAAAAATAGCAGAAAATATGCCTTATTCATTTGCTGAGTTACTTTCAAGGGTATCTTCAGTCGTAGTTTTTGGATTAGACTTAGAAGGTAGAACGTTAAACGTCTCTACTTCATTATTCGTTTTCGCTTTAAGATAAAGATTCTTTACATAGGAACTGAAATTTCGACGACGTTTATCTAACGTCATCCATTCTTTTATTTGTTCAATAAGCCAGTTGAGATCAGGCTGTTCACCTTCCGAGCGTTTGTCGATCAATTGAACAAAATGGTATTCGCCGTTGATCCGTCGGATTGGTGAAATTTCGTTCTGCCCGATAATTGTCAGATAACGATGCATGATATCAATTCCCTGTACCGCCATCGATATTGGCCAATACTGCTTTGACTCATTAATTGCTACTTCCGGATTAATGCCGTATTCACGGGCAACCTCGGGCCACGGCACGCCATCAAGCAGATCTTGTCGAGCAGCACGGGCATCTCTGATAGTTCTTGCTTTCAAGTGCCGAAATTGAACGAAATCTTCATTAAGCTCAAATTTATCTTTATTTGCCTGGTAGTAAGAACGAGCCTCATTATCAGTTACCTCCAAGTCGCCCTCACAGGTCTGGATAACATAATCTCTCAGGGCTTCGCGCAAAACCTCTTGTCGAGCTTTCTGCAGTTTATCCTGTATTTCTTTTTTCTGACTCAAATCCAGCCTTTCAGCCTCATGGAGCAACAGTTGCTGACGTATCCAATCCTCTCTGTATCGGTACAGGGCATTAACACTGTCCTCAGCAAGCACAAAGTCCGGAATATCTGCCGTGGCCTGTTGTATAGTAAGATAGTTGTTTCCTACACGGGCCAGTACGTTTTCCGTCTCTTTATTTGTCCGTTGCTGGCAGGAAGAACAAAATAGTGCAACTGCCAACAGGAAACAGCTAATCGATATGTTGATAAATTTATTATCCATTCTTTTTAGAGTTTTAAAACAACATCCCGGCAATAGTTGCAGTCATCAAGTTAGCCAGAGTGCCGGCAAGAACGGCACGCAGCCCAAATTTAGCCAGCTCTGATTTTCGGCTTGGTGCAAGTCCGCCAATACCGCCAATTTGGATGGCGATAGATGAGAAGTTGGCAAAGCCGCACAGGGCAAAGGTAGCCATAGTAATGGTTTTATCTGTAAGTACGCCACTGTTTACCATTT
>JBEPWP010000238.1:0-3593 GCA_041642355.1 Fodinibius sp.
GTATGACTCCCAGATGTTTAATAGTCTTACTAAGGCAGACTCAACCAAAAACTTTGTTTACCAAAAACAGTCGGCCACCGATTCTCCGGATTACTTTCATGTGGATAATAATTTTAATGATCCGGTTGCACTTACATACACCAATTCCCAACAAGACAAATATTACTGGGCTGATGACGAACTGATCACCTTTACCGACAAAAATGGTGAAGAGCTCGAGGGACGTTTGCTTTATCCGGCAAATTACGATCCCGACAAAACATACCCAATGATTACCTATATTTATGAAGAGCTGTCACAGTCGATGCACAGCTATACCATGCCATCGAAGAAAAGTCCCTATAATTTTCGCAGATTTTCTTCTGAAGGGTACTTTGTCTTTCTCCCGGATATAAGCTATAAATTGAGCGATCCCGGGATGTCCGCCGTAGAAAGCGTAGTACCAGCTGTAGAAAAGGTGATCGAAACCGGTATGATTAATAAAGATCAAATCGGACTTACCGGTCACTCGTGGGGAGCTTACCAAACCACGTTTATTATCACACAAACCAATCTGTTTAGTTCCGCTGTTGCGGGCGCTCCGCTCACAAACATGATAAGCATGTATAACTCAATTTACTGGAATACCGGAATGACGGATGCCAAAATCTTTGAAACGAGTCAAGGCCGTTTCCCTGATCCCTGGTGGAAAGACTGGGAAAATTTCGTGGATAATTCACCTATATTTAATATCGAAGGCGTCAAAACTCCGTTACTAGTTGAGTTTGGTACGGATGATGGTGCTGTCGATTTCAACCAAGGTGTAGAACTTTATAATACGATGCGACGCATGCAAAATCCTTTTGTAATGTTAGTTTATGAAGGAGAAAATCACGGTCTGGCACGCGAAGAAAATCAGATTGATTACGCCACCCGCGCTTTCGAATGGCATGAGCATTATTTGCTTGGAAAAAAAGCACCAGAATGGATTACTGATGGCCTTCCCTACCTAGAACGACCGGCAATGCAGGAAAAAGAAGAGCCGAAAAATAAATAATATTCAAACATCCTAGTCAAAGATTTTATTGCTATCAAAAAACAAAAGGAGTCCCTTGGTTGGGACTCCTTTTTTAATTGTTTTTAATTGGAAATAACCTACACTGCAGTATAACCGCCATCAACAAGTAAATTAATACCCGTAACAAATTCGTTTTCACAGAGAAATACAATAGCGTGTGCAATTTCATCTGCTTTGCCTAGTCGACCAATCGGATGCTTGGCTACCAACTCATCATAAAAATCACCCAGTTCTTCTCTATTAACCATTCCTGAGTCTACATAACCTGGATTCACAGAGTTTACACGAATATTACGACCCGCATATTCAGCAGCCAGCGACTTCGTCATCGTATTTACAGCCCCTTTACTTGCATTATAAGGCATCGCTCCCGCCTGACCGACAAAGCCCAGAATAGACGACGTATTTACAATACAACCGCCTCCTGTTTTCAACATCTCGGGAATAGCATATCTACAGCCAAAATAAACCCCGTCCTGATTTATATCGATCACATTTTTGTACTCTTCATACTCAAGCTCATGGGTATCTTTTAGGATTCCAACACCAGCATTATTTACAATAATATCCAGTTTCCCATACGTATCAACAGTTTCTTTAATCAGATTTTTTACCTCCTCTTCTTTTGATACGTCAACAAGTCTAAACATTACTTCAGCCCCAGTATCAAGCATCTCTTTTTCAAAAGCTTTACCAGCTTCTTCGTTGTAATCGCCAATCACAACGGAAGCTCCTTTTTCAACAAATGCTTTAACAGTTTCTCGACCTATACCCGAGGCTCCACCAGTTACAATAGCGATCTTATCTTTGAGGGTTTCCATAATACTACTCTTTATAGATGTTATAAATATATCAACTTAAATCAGTCGTTATAGCATCAATGCTAACCGCCAAAAACAAACTGACTCTTAGTTTTCAGTATAGTTATAACTGGTTACATAGTAAATAGATAGACAAAAAAACCACCGATTTAATATTAGAATAAATTGGCATCGCCTTCGACCTAAAGCAACTTGTAGGATGTACTAAACACTTATCTTAGGCGGACTTAAAAAGCAACTCATTTTCATTTAAATTACTTTTTGATGGGTTAAACTTTTTAAGCTGATTCCTTAAAGTCCATAATATGTCCCGACACCCGAACCTCTACGGTGGATGTCTTTTTATCAACCACATTTAGTGTTCCTTGTAACTGCTTGACAAGCGTTCGAATCAACTTATAACCAAGCGTTTTCTGCGTAACCTCTTCAAAATTATCTGGCAGCGGATGACCATTATCTCTCACTTGTAAAAAAAGTTCGTCACCTTCTATTGCCAACGTTACAAACAACACTCCATTTTGAAGATCGTTGAAGCCATGCATAAACGCATTTACACCATAAGCTCATTTAAAATCATAGCAATAGGGACCGCGCGTTCAATATGGACATCAATATCTCGGAAGTTCATAGATACTTCAATCTATTGGCGCCCTGTTTCAAACGATTTTTGCAGCCGATTGGATAACTTGATAGCAAAATTCTTTAAATTAACCTGCTCAAATGTTTGTGATTGGACCATGGTCTCATGCACTAATGCCAACGATCGAATTCGAGAATAGGAATCTTTTAAAATCTCTTCATTAGATTTTTCCTCTTCCCCCTTCAACTGCAATTCAAGCAGAGCTAGTACCATCGTCAAATTATTTCGCACACGGTCATGAATAGTATCCAACAAGACATTCCGTTCATCAAGCGCTTCTTCCAACTGGTATTGACTTTTTTTTAGCTGCTCTGTTTTTCTATCAACTTTTTCTTTCAGGTTCTTATTCCAACTTCCCACCAAATAAATGCTTCCCGTTCCTAAAATGAGCACCAAGCCAATAGAAATCCAGGAAATGATTTCCAGCGAGGCATTTGACTGGATAATTTTTTCGCCAACTCCCGCTTCCAATGCCGTTATCTGCTGATACAATGTTTCAGTACCCAAAATTTTGGCACCAACAATAAAGAACATCAATACAATTGCCACACTAGCTATGGAAGTATAAATCCATCCCAAAGTAACATTCGGCATCGGGTAATCCGGAAAAAAACGCTTCCGGAATCTGTAAACAAATACAAAACAGGGCCAATGATAAAAACCGACTGCAAAAACATGCCCGTCCACCATCCCTTCCAAAGAGTGATGGTCTCATATGCACTTAATCCAAAAAAATCACTCCACACAAATGATCCCAACGAACTGGCAATAGCGGCAAAAAATGATACGACAACGAAAAATGCTATACTTTTAAAATCTCCCAAAGCAGGATCAAAAGGTAAGCAATAGTAAGCCAGCCCATAAATAGCTAATCCCAATACAAAAGCAATACCAAAAAGTAATCCCCAGTAATAGGTTATTGAAGCCGAAAAAGTGATAAAAAATCCCGAAAGAAATAGCGGAATAAAACCCCATTCAAATCCTAGCCAAAACAGCAGTAGCGTACCCAGTATTAACGGCGGATAAAATAGAAAAAACTGATTTACGGTTGTCTGATTTTCTTCGAATAACAGAA
>JBEPWP010000239.1:0-3570 GCA_041642355.1 Fodinibius sp.
GCGGTATTATTTGGTACGGCAACACCTAATAATGATACCGGCCGAAAATGTTTTAATAGTGCGCTGCTGGCACAAAATGGAGAAAAAATAGCTGAGATCCATAAAACATTGTTGCCTACTTATGATGTGTATGATGAGCGTAGGTACTTTGAGCCCGGTGATGCTTTAGAATGTATTGAGTTTAAGGGGGGCACGATTGGGATTACCATCTGCGAAGATATTTGGCAAAACTTTCGGCTACCATATCTTAGTTACGATAAAAATCCCACGAAAAAATTAGTACAGCAGGGAGCGGAGGCTATCTTGAATCTTTCTGCTTCACCATATACTCGAAATAAGCCTTCATATCGGCAAGAGATGCTGCAGCAACGAGCAAATAATTTTGAGGTCCCTGTATTTTATGCTAATCAGGTCGGGGCAAATTCAGAGCTTGTTTCGGATGGTGATTCAATGGCTCTAAATAGTGATGCAGAAATAGTTGGCCGGGCACCACTTTTTGAAGAAGCTCATATTGACCTTCACTGGCAAGCCGAGACAGACACATTAGAAAATATTGGACCAGCTGTGGCCAAAGTTCCTGAAAAGATTGCTCAGATGTTTTACGCCTTAAAGCTTGGGTTGGAAGATTACCTAGATAAGACTGGTATTGCTGACGATGTTATATTGGGATTGAGCGGTGGCATTGATTCGGCGTTAGTTGCTGCTGTTGCAGTAGAAGCACTAGGTGCCGAAAATGTAGTTGGCATTACAATGCCTTCAGAATTTTCATCAGAAGGAAGCGTTACACATTCTCAACAGTTGGCAAAAAATCTTGGTATTGAGTGTCATGAGATCGCCATCAAAGATATTTTTGAAGACTTTAATAGTGCATTAGCACCATTTTTTGAAGAGTTGCCGTTTGGGGTGGCCGAAGAAAATTTACAGCCTCGTATTCGTGGTGCGTTACTAATGGCGTATTCGAACAAATTTGGAAATATGTTGTTAAACACCGGAAATAAATCGGAGCTGGCAACAGGCTACTGCACCTTATATGGTGATATGGCTGGCGGACTCGGAATTATTGCCGATTTGTATAAACATGAAGTGTACGAAATGGCTCGCTGGTTAAATGAAAAATATTATGGAGAGGAAATAATTCCCGAGGAGATAATTAATAAACCTCCAAGTGCTGAATTGCGTCCAGATCAAAAAGATGCTGATAGTTTGCCAAAATATGATATTTTAGATCCTATACTAGAGGCTTATATTGAAAAGCAATGTTCGGTTACAGAAATTGCCGAACAGGGATTTGATATTGAGACCGTTCAAGAGATTGTTGCGTTGGTTGATCGTAATGAGTACAAACGGCTCCAGGCTGTTCCAGCACTTAAAGTAAGTGATAAGGCTTTTGGGACGGGCAGGCGTTGGCCGTTAGTACAGCGTTGGACTAATAATCGAAATTGACGTAATGCTTAGAGCATCGTAAAAAACTTAATATTATATCGTACAATCTTATGCAAAATAAGCTACCGCTTTTATTGGTTATCATTTTAATTCTAGGAGTGGGGCCGGTGTGGGCCCAGCAACAGGATGAAGATATCCAGCTAGAGGAATCTCCACTACCGGCTAAACTGCTACCCTATAATAATCCCATGTTATCCGGTGAGGATGTTGACAGGGAAGAAAAAAAGCGGCCGGAAACTAAGCTCGATGACTTTCAGAAAGATCTGATGCGTCGCATTGCTGATATTTATCGCATGCATGTAAATGCAATTGAGGCACAAATCCAGGATGATCCCCTGAGTGCCGAGACTCATATCACTGATGCTCTTAACGCAATGCAGAATATTTTGGATAATTATCCCGAGGTGCAATCCAACAAGCGATTCAGTGCGCTGTACCGATCGGTAATGACCGAATATCGAGAATTTTATGGCGTCGATGATTCTACCAAACAAGTTAAAGGTGAGATTTTTGCGGTTCAAAAAGAACTGTATTCTGACGATGATGACTGGATGAATGAGGGATATGTGCTTCCTGATAATATTACGACGCCTAAAACCGAAGTGCCTCTTGTGCAAAACCGGCAGGTTAATCGTCACTTGATGTATTACACGCTTAAGCGCCCTGAAGTGATGGAAACGTGGTTAACGCGTACAAAGAAATACTTCCCGATGATGGAAAAGATATTTAAAGAGGAAGGAGTGCCCACGGAGCTAATGCACCTTGCGATGGTTGAAAGTGGATTAAATCCACAGGCCCGGAGCTGGGCATCGGCCGTAGGGATGTGGCAGTTTATTCGTGCAACGGGTTCAATGTATGGACTGGAGGTCAATTGGTGGGTTGATGAACGACGTGATCCCGAAAAAGCAACCCGTGCTGCGGCACGCCACTTAAAAGATTTATACAATATCTGGGGCGATTGGCACTTGGCTATTGCCAATTACAATATCAGTCCACGAGGACTGAAAAGAGCTATCAGGACAGCTGGTGAAGAAGATTATTGGGCAGCACTGCCATATTTGCCACGCGAAACCCAGGGGTATGTGCCTGGATTTATTGCTGCAACGATGATTGAAATGAATCCTGAACAGTTTGGTTTTACGGGGCAATATGAATCTGAAGAATACGATTATGAAGTCTTTGAAGTGGCACCATTAATGCCACTCGATGCTTTGGCAGAGGCAGCAGGAATTACTACAGAGGAGTTGAAAGATTATAATCCGGAGCTGCGACGTTGGGCTACCCCGCCGGGCAACAGTTATCGAATAAAATTGCCAACGGGAACGAAAGAGCAGTTTGCCGCTAATTACCAAGATATTCCCAAAGAAAAACGCAGCCAGAACGTAGCGATGCATACGGTAAACAGTGGGGAGACCCTCGGATATATTGCAAGAAAATACGGCACATCGGTACGGGCGCTTTACGAGACAAACGAAAGCTTGTCGAATACTATATACCCCGGTCAAAAAATTGTAGTGCCTTTGGCACCGGGTAGTAACGAGAAAATTGCTGTTAATCGCCCTACTCATCAGCCTAGAGGTAATACCTCTACACAACGAAGAAAGTCGAAATCAAAAGCTCCCGCAAATTCAACAAAACTCACATATGAGGTAAAAAATGGCGATACGATTGGACACATTGCCGAATGGTATGATGTGCGGGCTTGGCAAATACGTTCTTGGAACGGTATTTCTAACTATATTCGTCCGGGACAGGATCTGACGATATATGTTCCTCAAACAAAAAGCTCCTATTATAGTCAGGTTAATAGTATGTCGTTCAATAAAAAACAGGAGTTGGAACGCGAGCAGCGATCGGGCAAAGATATAACAGAAGAATATTTGGCATCTGCTGATGACGGAGGTGTAGTTACTTATACAGTACAATCGAATGATACCCTTATTCAAATAGCTAACTCTTTTGGGGTATCTATAAATCAGATCAAGCGGTTGAATAATCTCAACGGATCAAGAATTTATGTTGGTCAGCAGTTGAAGGTTAAATAGTATACTTTTAAATGAGCAAGATGAGGAAATTTTTAGTTGCCGGAGTGCTGGCGCTGACAACTTTGGCCCTAATAGGGGGGGC
>JBEPWP010000240.1:0-3563 GCA_041642355.1 Fodinibius sp.
ATATCCTTCCTGCGCTAAATCCAAAGCGCGCTTTCTGGCTGCCTCAACTTCAAACGCCTCCCTGATACTCTCTTCAGCTGAGGTGATATTACTTTCTGCATTTCGCTTGGTTTGATACTCTTGCAACTGCAAATCTTTCTTTTGGATTTGCGCCTGTTGGATGGCGGCATCACGGCTAAATCCCTGAAAGAGTGGCAACTGTACGCCAATCATAAAAGTTTGAGATCGAGCACGCTGCCGCTCCGTACCAAAAAATACCGGATTCCCAGACTGTGCAGCGGACCATTGTAGGTTATAGTTAGCAACGATGCTGGGCAGATACTTACTTTTTTGCGCTTTAATCTGCTTTTCCTGCAACTGTTGTTGTACATCAAGCACACGCAAATCGCCACGCAAATCAAAAGCTCGCTGCAACAAGGCAGAATCTGACTCCAACGACAAAGGGGTCATTCGATCGACCTTTTTAAGTGCTTTGTTTTCTTCTTGGGATGTATTCGGAGCCTGAATATCAAACTCACTAAGATTCCCCTTCACTTCTAAACTCAAACTAACGGGCAAGCCCATTGCATCCAACAAATTACGTACCGCTTCTTTTTCAGAAAATTTAGCACTCGTTAACTCGGGCTTAATATTTTCCAACTGAACTTCGAGCTGCATAACAGCATATTCATCTACTAAGCCCTGTTCAAAACTCTTCTTTACATCCTCTAAATTCTCCTTAACCCGCTCTAAACGGCTTTTTTGCAATCTTACTTGTTCTTTGGCAATCAACACCTGGTAATAGGCCATCCGCGTCTGCGTAACAATACCTTGAGCCGTGGCACGTAAGCCTTCGGATTGTGCTGATTTATATAAACTAGAAGTACTTACCCCCACAAATGCCTGTCCATTGAAAATAGTTTGAGAAATTGTAAAACCACCCTGCCAATTGTTATCAGTACCAAAGGCCACGGGCACTAGATTATCCGGATCACCATTGGGATTAAAAACAACCTCGGGAATAAAGTTTACCGGCACTTCCAAGTTTCGGGTATAATTAGCGGAAGAAGTGATCTCCGGCATCACATTGCTCCAAGCTATTCGCACCTGCTGGTCGGCATCCCTAACCGAAAGAAGCGAACGCTTTATTTCGGTATTATTGGCCAAGGCAATCTGTATTGCCTGATCAACCGAAATAGCTCCCGGCTCTTCTTCAATCTGTTTAAAAGCGGATTGCAAGGTATCTTGCTGCTGACCATAAACAACACCGGTCAGTGATAACGACAGCACAAAGAATAATCCAATTCTGATAATCTTGAGTAGACGCATAAATAGTAGAGTTACAAAGTATAGTATATTTATTTTGGTTAAATCTGTGCGTAACAAGTCCGCCTGTTACGCGGATAAACACCGTATGTTTCAATCAAAATGAACGACAGTCATTTTGAACTATTTTCTGAAATTTTTAATTCCTTTTTTGAAGCCATTCCTTCTACCAATAGATTCAAGAAGTTTTCAAAGAGCGTACTCATACCAACCTTCATGTCATCTAAAAGTTCAAAATGATGGCCACGACCACTGGCATGAGTCATCGCCGTAAGGCCACGGGTACTTGCAAAAATAATGGTGGCTAGCTCCTTCGGCTCATAGCTGTCATCAACCGAGCCATCCTGCATTCCAATCTGTAGAGCACGAATCATAAAGTTCAACGCTTCGCGCCTGTTTTGGTCGCATTGCTTAGCATATTCGCTGTTTTTAAGTGCCTCAACGTCACTTATTGATTCGTAATACATGAATGCTGTAAAATAATTGGGATACTCTTCCACAAAATTCAAATAGGTTTCTCCCATCATTTTAACGAGTTCAAGTCCCGTATAATCGTGTGCACCGGCAAATACTTTGGCAAACTTACTATTCAATAACTCGGAACCACGCTGGGTAATCGCAATATACAGATCCGTTTTATTTTCGAAATACAGATACAGCGTACCTTTACTGAGTTCAGCCTCTTCGGCAATCTCATCCATTGTTGCCTGCTCCAGGCTTTTGGAAAAAATGACCAGCTCAGCGGCGTCAATAATTTGATTTCTTCGGCGCTCCTTTTCACGCGCCTTTCGATCTTCTTTACTCATATATTTTTCAACTTAAAATGACTGACAGTCAGAAAGTGACCAAAGTTAAGGGTTTTAATATTTCGGTACAAACTTTTCGATCATTTAATTCCCAACCCGAAATTAAATCTTCATTAACAGGGCAAGAGATTCTGAGAATTATCTCCTACCTTTGGTGCTTATAATTTAAATCCAGTTTCTTATCCTTGAACATATCCAAAAAATCTGTTGTTGAAGCCTCACTCTTTTTAGTTGCTCTCATTTGGGCCCTTAACTTCTCCGTTGTCAAAAGTGCCCTTGTCGAAATTGATCCACTTAGTTTTAACGGCCTCCGGTTTATTTTAGCAGCCACCATAATTTGGGCCGTTCTCATTTATCGAAAACAATTATTCACTATCCCTAAAAAAGACTGGCTTCCATTACTTGGGATGGGACTTCTTGGCAATATTATATACCAGGGACTTTTTATTATTGGCATTGACTATACCTATGCCGCCAACGCTTCTGTCATGCTCGGCACTATCCCCATCTGGGTAGCTTTAATCAGTCACTTCTTTAATCTGGAGCGCATGAATATATTTAAGATACTCGGAGTTATGGCGGCTTTCGGTGGCATCGTATTTATTGTTTTGGGAGGCCAAGAGCCATTTTCCCTTGGTTCAGATACCTTCGTTGGCGACCTAATCATCATTGCTGCTGCCATTGTTTGGGGCGGTTATACCATTTTATCTAAATCATTTCTCTCACGCTATACACCTATCCAATTTTCAGCTATCATGGCAACGATTGGTTCTGTGGTTCTTTTCTTAATTGGATTACCGAACATAATACAACTTGAATGGACTAATATTTCTACCGCAGCCTATGGCGGAGTTGTTTACAGCGGACTTTTATCCATAGGAGTCGCATACCTCATCTGGAATTACGGTCTCCAAACGGTTGGGGCCGTTCACACCGCAACCTATCAAAACCTTGTACCCGTAATGGGCCTCTTCTTTGGCATCGTCTTACTAAATGAACAGCTAACTTTTCTCCAATATACCGGATCAACGCTGGTTATAGCTGGAATTATACTGGCACGATGGAGAAGGTCATCACCGGCAAAAGTGCCTCGATTGGAATAGTACAATTCTCCTAAAATCGATAAGAGATATTCACTTTTGCACTAAAGCGCTCTCTTGTAAAATTAAGATATTCAGAAGAATCAAACCCCACATTTCCGCCAATAAACCAAACCTCAGATAGTGGATACTGCCCGTCAACACTTACCGACCACGAATCTAATGCATCAATTGCTAATGTCCAAGATGAAGTTTCAATTTCTGTTGGGGCTGATCCGTATCCAGCATTTAAACTCAGATAGGACTCCGCCGTCCCAAAATAACGCCGTGTCACAAGATTCAAGGACTTAGATGTTCCTCCCGATGCGGGTACTAAATACGTCCGCGCTGTAAAAAGATAACTGCCCACATA
>JBEPWP010000241.1:0-3552 GCA_041642355.1 Fodinibius sp.
TGGGATTGCGTTAAGCTACATCCCAAAATGATTAAACACGAACAAACGGTAAGTAGGGCAGAAACAGCTCGCATATCCTCGAAATTTAGTTAGGCTTTGTTAGCCACTACTTCAGCTTCAGAGAAGAAATAAGCAGCTTCCTTTTTGCCATTTTCAACAGAGTCGGAACCGTGGATAATATTTTCTCCTACACTGTCGGCATAGTCGGCGCGAATGGTTCCGTCTTCAGCTTCACTGGGATCGGTAGCGCCAATAAATTCGCGGAAATCTTCGATTGCATTTTCTTTCTCAAGAATCATAGGCACGCAGGGACCGCTACTCATGAACTCAACAAGCTCATCGAAAAATGGTCGTTCCTTGTGAACGGCATAAAATCCACCTGCAGTATCTTTGGTCAGACGGGTCATTTTCATCGCAACAATACGAAAGCCGGCTTCCTGGATACGGCGGGTAACTTCGCCAATTAGGTTTTTACGTACGCAATCTGGTTTTAGGATTGTGAGAGTTCGTTCTACTGCCATAAGGTAATTTAGAAATTTGTAACAGGTTAGGGTTTCTGTGCTCTTTTAAATAAAGGACGTAAATATAACGCTTACTACACTAATTCACGAAGTCGATTGTAGTTGGTATTTTAGTTCTAAGGCAACCGGGAATCAATGGTTCAAAATAAGACGATACAATTATCGTGGAGCTGGCAGATCAATGCTCTGCCACAGGAAATTTGGCCCTTAGTTACAGATACAAACCGCCTATTTAAGGATTTAAAACAACCCAGTGTTGTAAAGGCACATCTCACACAATCGGTGGATCAAGATCTTATTCAGCTTTCTTACAATGGGATAAACCGTTACGAAGTTTGGGAAGAAGAACCGTTTGAATGGGAATATCCCTACCGATTTGGAGTAGTTCGTCACTACCAGTCGGGTGCATATAAGGATTTGAAAATCCAGGTAGATTTAAAAGAGAATGAGAAAGGAAGCCGATTGGCCGTAAAGCTTTGGGCTGTGCCGCGTAATAAATTGCTTTCATTTTGGTCCACTCTCAAGCTTAAAACGCTGGTAAAGCGCCGGATAAAAAAGCTAATAAATACCTACGATAAGTTGGCAATAAGCCAACGTTCTCATTATCAGGTTGCCAAGAATAAAAGCCTGATACGCGGTGGTAAAAAACGGCTTAAGCAGGTTAAGGAAGAGCTCTATAATAGCCAAGTGGATGCCGAGGTGTTGGACCTGTTGATTGATTTTATTTGTCATGCTGATGATCTGGAGCTCCAGCAAATTTCTCCCCTTAAGCTAGCCGAACAATGGGAAATATCCGGGGAACGCGTTTTTGAGGTTTGTATCCATGCGGCAAAAGCTAATCTGCTTAATTTTAATTGGGATCTGTATTGTCCATGCTGCCGAAGTGTCCAAGAATCGGTAAAAACGTTAAATCAAATTCACGAACCCATATACTGCGATGAGTGCGAGCAGGAGTTTAAGGTTAATTTTAATAAAACGGTTCAACTTAGTTTTATACCACACCCACTAATCCGAAAAATAAATACCGACCAATATTGCATACGAGGACCTCAGCAAAAATCGCACGTGGTTGTCCAGCAGTATTTAAAACCCGGGCAAAAGCGCTATTTGATGACAAATTTACCTTCGGGAGAATACACGTTGCGATCTACAAAATCGAAGGGGACGGCTACGGTGCACGTAGGTGAAGCAGGTGAAGATACCGTTCATATAAACATTACAGACACAGGATTGGCTGGCGAAGAAGTGCATATAGCTAATAGCCCGAACTTGAGTATTGAAAATACAAGCAACGAAAATAAACTGATTACCCTAGAACGAAAAAGCTGGACATTGCATGGCGTGAGCGCTGCCCGGGCTACCTCGTCACAACTGTTTCGTAACCTTTTTGCGGATGAAGTGTTGCGCAAGGGGGAAAAGATCTCAGTCGATAATCTGACGCTGATGTTTACTGATCTGTTTGACTCTACAGGCATATATAACGAGGAAGGCGATGACAAGGCTGTTGGACAGGTTATCGATCATTTTGAGATACTGCACCAGGTGGTTGCCAAAGAAAACGGAGCCATTGTTAAAACAATTGGTGATTCGGTGATGGCGGTGTTCTGTGAGCCAGAACAGGCATTGCGAGCTTATCTTAGAGCTCAAAAGTTAATTTCTGACGATGATCGCTTTGCCGATGAGTTCCGCCTCAAGGCGGGTATTCATCATGGGAGCTGTGTGGCAGTTAACTTGAATAGTCGCATCGATTATTTTGGCTCTACCGTAAATATTGCTTCCCGTTTTGTGGATTATGCTTCCGAAAATGAGCTCATTATTTCTCAGGATGTATTCAATAAGTATAGCCTGCAAAATGTGTTCAAAGAGTTTGATAGCAGTGCAAGGGAGGAAGATACCAGCGTTCGACTTAAGGGATTTTCAAAAGAATCGTTTGAAATAAAACGCATTAAAATAAGCGATTCACCACTCCGATTGGCTATTTGATATTTGCTTCTCTAATTGAAATTATTGCTTGAGAGCCACCCGTACTTACCGTAGCTTATCGGCCAACCGCACAATTTTTAAAATCATATACTTGATATGAATCCAGAAGAACATTCTCAGCAGCCTGTTGCCCCCGGAGCAAAAAAGATGAAGAAAAAGAAGAATATTGCTCTCATTGCCCACGACCACCGGAAAAAAGATCTAATTGATTGGTGCGATTTTAATAAAGGATCTCTTTCAAAGCATAACTTGTTTGGAACGGGAACGACGGGCAAGATGATTGCCGAAAAGGTAGGGTTGGAAGTGAATCGCTTTAACAGCGGACCACTGGGCGGTGATCTACAAATTGGAGCCGCTATTGCAGAAAATAGGATCGAAATGATGATCTTCTTCTGGGATCCGTTACAGGCCCAGCCACATGATGTGGATGTGAAAGCGCTGTTGCGTATTGGCGTGCTTTATAACATCCCCATGGCATGTAACCGCTCGTCGGCCGATTTTCTTATCTCATCGGGACTTATTGATGAAAAGTACGATCGGTTTATTGTAGATTACAGCGACCGTTTTTCAAAAGATGTTGATAAAAATTAGATGACTGATTCTCCTGATCGCAATCAAAATCGCTTGGCTGATGAATCCAGTCCATATTTGCTGCAGCATGCCAATAATCCAGTAGATTGGTATCCGTGGGGTGATGAAGCTTTTGAGAAGGCCAAAAGGGAAGACAAGCCGATCTTGGTATCTATCGGTTACGCTACCTGTCACTGGTGTCATGTGATGGCACACGAGTCGTTTGAGGACGAGCAGATTGCCGAACTGATGAATCGGGCCTTTGTGAATATAAAAGTAGATCGCGAGGAGCGTCCCGATATTGATAATACCTATATGCTGGTTTGCCAGATGCTTACCGGCAGTGGGGGGTGGCCACTCAACGTTTTTTTGACGCCCAATAAAAAGCCCTTTTATGCGGCGACGTACATTCCCAAAGTGGGTCGGCAGGGACGGCCGGGCATGCGGGAGCTTATTCCCTGGATATCCAAGCTTTGGC
>JBEPWP010000242.1:0-3545 GCA_041642355.1 Fodinibius sp.
ATTCTGGGGTATAAAACGATTGAACGAAAAGAGCTATTTAGGTGGTGATTTTGACTATTCCTCTTCTGATGGACACTTGGATAATCAAAATAGTAGTTTCCGCTTTTTTGACGCCAATGCAGAATACGCAACGAAGTTAACTGAAAAAAGCCAGTTGTCGATTAATGGGGGTGTTAAAACCAGTTTCAATAATATGTTTGATCTCTCTACAATGCCGGCTGAGGCGCGCAAGGAGTATAACGGCATAAATTTGGGGACTGAATTCCGACATTTCAAAAATACCGTTACTGGATGGAAGGCCGATGCCAATATTCGGTACTACAATATTGATCTAAACAATGCCAATGCCTTAACTGGAAAGAGTGAAGAACGGGTTTATAATGTATCAGTAGCAAAGCGTTGGTCCGGAGGAAATACAGATGAGACCTTTACCGTCAAGCTGGGTACCAAAGGGGGAAATTATGATAATAATTTTATCGAAGATTCTTGGGTTACTGCCCAGGGTGGGGTGGTGTATGAGCGTCTTTTTAACTATTCGACTAGTGTAAAAATTGATGCCAGCGTTTATTATGCCCAAAATAGTTTTGATGATAAGATTTATCTGGGGCCAGAGGTTACAGTAGAGCATCCGCTGATGGATATTCTGACCTTGAAAGTTACAGCCGGCGCGGATCCATATGTACAAACCTTAGAGCAAAGTCACACCGAAAACCGATTTTTAACTGTTGATAATACTCTGCGGCATACCTACCGAATGTATGGAAAAGGAGAAGCTAGCGTGGAGTACACCGAGCGGGGAGAGTTTAATTTTGGCTTTCAGTACGAGAATATGTCCGATTATCCCATCTTCCTGCGCACGGATAACGGCCAGTTTGGGAATTCTGAATATTATGAAATGCAGTATCGGGATGCCTATAAGGTATCAGCTTATGCAAGTGTAGTACATCAGATTATTCCGGAAAAACTACGATTAAATGGAAAAGTTTATTTGCGATCTCCGAAACTTGATGGTGGTGGACGTATCCCATTTGAGGAGAAAATAGGCGTTAACTCTGGAGTAACCATACAGCCTTTTGATGCAATTACTTTCGAAGCCTGGGCTGATTATGTAGGTTCACGAAGAACCTTTCAAACGGATGAAAAATTGGATGGTTTTATATTGTTTGGTGGACAGGCCGATGTGCAAATTACAGAACGGATTGGGACATATATTAAACTAGTGAATATCCTGAATCAGGATTATGAAGTTTGGCAAGGGTATACTGAGCGACCATTCCAGGTGTATGGAGGGGTAACCGTAAGATTATAGATGGCAATGGATAAAGAGTTTTTAAAGGCTTTTTCAGAAGTTATTCGAGAAGAAGTAACACGTAAGAACGACGTATATCTTGAAGGTGTCGGCAGATTTGAGTTTGAGCATCAAAAGCAATTTCAAAAGCAGTATGACAGCGGACGAGTTGTGATGATGCCGCCCAAGGATACCATCACTTTTATTCCGGAAAATTAACTGGGGATATGACTATCGACAAAGAACAGCTGATATCACTTCTGGAAGAAAAAACGGGATCAGGTCGCGAAGAAGTTGAGTCCCAACTTTCAAAGTTGATAAATAGAATTCAAAAAGCCGCCGAGGAGGGTAAGTCGTTTAAGGTCGAAGGGTTTGGTACCTTTAGTATGGAAGAGGGGAATTTACAGTTTAAGCCCGAAGATACCCTTGAGACTGAGATCAATAACAAGTATGCCGGGATGAAGCCCATTGAACTTATTGGAGCTTTCAAGGAGCCTGAAGGTGATAAGGAAGTGCCCGAAATTGATTTAAGTGAGTCGGAATCCGTTGGAACTGGTGCAGAGGGTAAATGGACGTTTGATACTGAGGCCACTGAAGATGCAAAAGAAGAGAAGTCGAAAATTGAATCCCAGCCTGAGAAGGACGAAGGGGCTGAGTCAGAGGTAGAAGAGGAACTGGAACGTATTGAAGAAGCTCCTGGACCTGAAGTTTCGGATACCTCAGATCAGCAGGAAGCAGAAGAAGTTTTTGATGCCGTTTTTGGAACAGCAGATGAGGATATCGATGATTCAAAGGAGGGAGAGTCATCTGGGGCGGAGAAAAAAGAGGAAGAAGTTGTTGCAGAGGAGAAGGACCCGATTGGAACCATTTTAATTGCAGTAGTTGTAGCATTGGTTATAGGTATTGGTGGATGGTTTATTTATGACTTTGGCTTTTCCGGTTCAACCGGTACCAAGATTGCACAGACGTCGCCTCAACCCACAGAAACGGTGGATCCGCAGGATGGCAATACGCAACCTAAAGAAGAATCTGCCCAAGATGAAGAGGCTGTGGAACCTGAGCAGCAGTCAACAGTATCAAAAGAGGAAGAAGATACTGGCACGCAATCTAATATCCCGCAAAATCGTTATGGGTTGCACGGAGAACCTAATCAATCGATAACTAGTGGATACACTATTGTTGTGCATTCTCTTCGTGATCAACAGAAGGCTGAACGAAATCGTCAACAGTTACAGGAGGCCGGTTTTCGGGCCTTGATAAGCCAGGCGCAAGTGCAGGGGGTGACCTATTATCGCGTAGGGGTTGGCCAGTTCCAGAATGTTTCTGATGCCCAACAGGCTGTTGATGAGATTCCAGAACGATACCAGGACAATAATTTCATAAAAAGAATTCAATAACAGACCGTAATTATATACACTATGCAAGCGTTATTCTTTTTGATAGTACAAGCACAAACGGATACAACGGCAGCTGCCGATACGCTAAGTTTAGCTGCAGAACAGGATAATATGTCGATGCTGGAATTGCTGGCAGAAGGTGGAGTACTTATGATTCCGCTATTTCTCCTATCGATTGTAGCCGTATATGTTATTGCCGAGCGCTGGCGCTCACTAAATAATGCCCGGATAGAAATTGACGGCTTTTTACGCACGGTTGAAAATATGCTTAAAGACGGTGATCGTCAGCGTGCCCTTACATATTGTGATGGTATTGATAAACCGTTAGCTCGTATTCTTAAGGCAGGCATTCGCAGGCTGGGACGGCCGATACGGGATATTGAAGATGCCATCGGTAATGCGGGTAAAAAGGAAATTTATCACCTGGAAAAGCGCATGAACTGGTTGGCTACTATCGCTGGTGTGGCTCCTTTGGTAGGATTTACCGGAACGGTTACCGGGATGATTGAAGCCTTTATGGATATACAGTCGCTGCAGGGAAATGTAAATCCAAGCGTCTTGGCCGGCGGTATTTGGGAGGCGCTAATTACAACTGCAACCGGCTTGATTGTAGGTATTATTGCATATGGATTTTACAACTTCTTGTTGGGCAAGATAAATCGCATGGTTCATGAGCTGGAAAATGCATCTGCAGATTTTATTGATCTGCTGCAAGCCCCATCAAATAAGAAAGAAAAAGAACATGAGAAGGTAGGATAATGAATTTTAGAAAAGATGATGAGCGAATGGAGCCATTGACGCTGTTTTCACAGTCGTCATTAACTGATATTGTGTTATTGCTCCTGATCTTCTTTCTGTTA
>JBEPWP010000243.1:0-3540 GCA_041642355.1 Fodinibius sp.
AACACAACGGAAGGATCTTTGGGCTGACTTTCGAGTACCTCAGCACGTCCGGGGTGTTCAGCTCCACTCTGCAACAGGTAATGAGCATAAAAGGGTTCGTCGATCACTTTGGTATCACTACGCTGAGCAAAAGAGTACATAATGGCCGTGGAAATGTTTCGAGGTCCAGACCACATATTTATCTTGATATCGGCCATATAGCAATACTTTGAATGATTTTGTCTGAATAGCTTATGGTATTGATATTTTTGGGATGATCAAAAGCAATACTGGATGCGTTGGGGTAAAAGAATCACTACCCACTTTTCTACGATAGTTTTCCTATTTTAGCGTTATTGGGAGATAAATAGAATTAGACCTCAATATTTGAATATGAGGCATAATAAAGATGATAGCGGGAAGGAAAAGACTAGCTTTAAAAGGCTGTTAACGAAGAGTACGATAATATCCTTTAATCGAGAAAATAATGAGGAGTATGGCTTTACAGACCTAAGTTCTGGCATTGATAATCTTGTGGGGTATTCTCATTCAGAGGTGTTGAGTAATGATTTTAGTTGGTTGGATCGCATTTATCCAGAAGATGGTGACTTGGTAACATCTTTTTTTAAAAATCTTCCCCCGAATAATCCCCAAAATATTGAATACCGTTTTAGGCATAAGAATGGGCACTATGTATGGTTACGTGAAGAGGTTGAACTCGTAAGAGATGAAGGCACAGGTTTATTAGTGGGCGTAATAGTTCAATGCAGTAATAAGGAAGAGGTGCCCAGGCAATCCAAGAAAGAGCGTCAAAGATTAGAACAGCTTGCCCTTGATAATTTGAATGACATGGTGGTGATCACCAAGGCCCCAAAAGATGATCCGTTGAATTCACAAATTGTTTTTGTGAATAAATCATTTGAGAAATTCACTGGGTATAAGTCAGAGCAGATCATTAATAAAACGCCTACTTTTTTACATGGATCCGAAACCTCGGAAGAAGCACTAAACCGCATCAACAGTAAGATTAAAGAAGGCAAACCGTTACGCGAAGAGTTTATTAATTATAAAAAAGACGGGACGCCCTATTGGGTTGAGTTGGATATGGCGCCCTTCCCCACCGATGACGGAAACTATGATTTTTGGGTAGGTATCAATCGGGATATTACCCAGCGAAAAATAGCAGAGCAAAAACTATCGGAAAGTGAAAAACGTCATCGTACGTTTACGGAACTCTCTTTTGATGCAATTTTTGAAATCCATGTTGACGGTACCATTTTGCGATGCAACAAGCGAGCATGCGAGTTATTTGGGTATACTCGCAAAGAGTTGATTGGAAGACATGTACTGGATTTGACTCCGGTAGAATATCATAGTAAACAGCCTGAGACTTATGCTGGAATTGCAACTACCGGTGATGAAGCTTGGGAGCGTGTATATAAAAAGAAAGATGGCACGAGAATTCCTACTGAAATCCACACTGCATTTTATGAGATGGGCGGACAGAAACGCCTAATTGCGTATGTTCGAGATAATAGTGCACACAAAAATTTCGAACGGACAATTCAAAGGTCATTAAAGGAAAAGGAGACGCTGCTCTCGGAGGTTCATCATCGAGTGAAAAATAATTTGGCCATAATTTCTGGTTTACTGCAGATGCAGGTGTTTAATACGGATGACGAAAACCTGTTGGCAAAGCTAAAAGAAAGCCAGTCGCGCATACAGTCGATAGCAATGGTGCATGAAAAGCTTTACAGCTCGGAAATATTTTCGGAAATTGCTATTGATAAATACATCAACGATTTATTGGATATGATCGAGGAGTCGCTGGCTGATTATGGCAAGGAGATCCGCGTAAAAACCGATATGGATTCGATTTTATTGACTGTAAGTCAAGCAATTCCCTGTGGGTTATTGCTCAATGAGATGATTACAAATTGCTACAAACATGCTTTTGTGGATCTGGGTGAAGGAGAGATAAATATATCGATCAGCGAAAAAGCAGGACAAATTTTGTTGTCGGTTGCAGATAATGGCGTTGGATTACCGAACGACTTTGATATGGATGAGCAATCTTCCCTTGGAATGACCATTATAAAAACAATAACGAGTCAACTAAATGGTGATCTCGATGTAGAATCGGGTGATTTTGGCAGCCGTTTCTCGATAGCTTTTAAAATCGACCGGGAGCTCAATGAAAAGTAAACGGTGTCTTGATTAATAAAATAAGAAACAATGACTCACTATTTCTGTGTTATATTAAAGTGATATCAAAAAAGTAATGATACTTTCAAATAATCAACTAAATCGGAGAATACGTATGATACCATCATCACTACAAAAACTAATACTATTTGTGTTAATGGTTTGCTTTGTGGCGGTACAGCCACTGGCAGCCCAGTCAGAGGAGGGATTAACGCCTAAAGATGTTGCGAACATGGAGCAGATAAATGAAATTGCCGTGTCTCCATCGGGCGAAAAGGCGATATATACTTTACAGGTGCAAGCTGATCCCGAGAAAGAAAACAAGCCGGCAAGTTATCACCTGTATCTTGCTGATTTGGAATCTGGAAATTCTATCCCTTATGTGACGACGATGAGCGTCAGTGATATCGCATTTCGTCCCAACCATAACAGTATTACGTTTTTGGGAATGCGTTCCTCGGATAAAACAACAAGCCTGTACGAAATATCCATGAATGGCGGGGAGGCCCAAAAAATTTATTCTTTTGAAACGGCAATTGGAGATTATGAGTGGGCTTCGGATGGACAGCATATAGCTTTTATGGCACAGGATACGACTACTTTTGATCGGTCGTCGCTGCCCTATCATCCCGAAGTGTATGAAGAAAACCTAAAGCAGCGTCGCGGCTATGTGGCAAATGTAGAAATGCCGGATCATGGACCCCATCAAGTTCAAATAGAGGGTTCGGTTTATCAAATGCGATGGAGTCCGAATGGAGAAAAGCTGGCAGTAGCGGTAGCCCCCTCTCCTTTAGTGGATGATTATTACATGCACCAGCAGGTCAAAATTATTGATCACGAAGGTGAAAACATATTAGGTGAGATTGATCACGAAGGAAAGCTGGGACAAATTAGCTGGAGCCCCGATGGGAGTAAGCTTGCAATGATTGCAGCTGCAGATATCCATGATCCCATTGCCGGACGATTACTGGTTGTTTCGGCTGATGGCGGAGAACCAACTCAGCTAAAACCGCAATACAAAGGAATGTTTGAGCAGTTTAAATGGACTGGAAATAATAAATTGCACTATCTGAGTAGTGAGGGCGTATGGTCTACATACGGCAGCATTAATTCCGATGGATCAGATATGAAGACGATTGTAGATAAGGGAGAAACTAATATCTCTTCTTTTGATCGGACTTCGAATGGGGCTACTATTTTTGCCGCCAGCTCAGCAACCCATCCGCAGGAGTTGTATCAGTTAGCAGGTAATAGCGTTGAACGAGTGACCAATACAAATGCTTGGTTGAAAGATAAGATGCTCGGTGAGCAGGAAGTGGTTTCCTGGATGGCCGATGATGGAACTGAACTGCAAGG
>JBEPWP010000244.1:0-3449 GCA_041642355.1 Fodinibius sp.
CAGTTTTCTGCTCAAAATAAAGTTCTGGTTTTTGAACTCGTATTTCTTCAACAAAAACAGTGTCCGAAAGGAGTGATGTAACCTTCATTTTGATAGAAATCTCTTGCAGCTTGGCGGCTGGTTTATCACTAAAGCCTTCAGGATTGTGAATTGTAAATCCTTTTATCGTCCCAGTACCATTCAAGAGTGATATTGAAACATCATCAACTTCAACAGAGGTATTCAATACCTTGGATGTGGTACTTTCCAGACTTGACTTAACTACCTTGTCGATGCTCAACGAAAGGATCAACGCCCCTATAACACCGATTACAATAATACCAAATAACGCCTGAAATACAGGTTTTAGATCTAATTTTGACTTAAACAAACTCATATGTCCCAACTAATTTTTGATTATTGGAATATAACAGGGTTCAATCAAAATATTTGAGAAAATAAAAAGGCATGGAAATAACTGTTATTTCCATGCCTAAAGAAGTTAACACACTATTGCTAGCGTCTAATTGCCAGATCCTCCATCAATAGTCTGGCCAAAAAAGATGGCGTTCATAAATAGTTTGTTCGTGCCAAACCAAAATGCTCTAAAATTTGGATTATCAGTCATTGAGATTACTCTCCCGCTCCCGACATCACTGACGATAACAGCTGCGGTGCCAGATAACTTTTCCAGATTCTCATCTGAAATATAACCGCTGGCCAACGGATCTTCGGTATAATATACTGGGGTAGCGTATGGATTTTCTGCCTTTTTAAGAAAAAGCGTGCTATTCCGGAAAACCGTCAAATCCTCATCGTTGTACCCATATCCCAGCGGATGGGTTAAGTCAATCTTGGTGTTAAAAATACTACCTCCAATATATTGCGCACCGCGAGCATTACTCATATCAGCATACGGCTTGGGCGTTACCTCTTGCTCTTCTTCTGATTTATCATCATTGAGGTACTCAATATTTGCCAACCCATTTCGCTCTGCCCAGTTGTTGGCATACTTTGTTGTGATGAGTGTTCCTCCGTTTTGAGTCCAGCTTTTAATTTTTTCAACGGCTCGATCAGACAACCCGTCGTAACCGCCGTTGACCATCACAATCACATTATACCTACTCAGGTCAGCATGTTCTACGCGATCCATGGGAAAGAGTGTAGGCGGCATAGCAAACCGCTGATCCAGGAGATGCCAGACTTCTCCCACTTCATATGAGCTAGCTCCATCGCCTGAAAACAATGCAATATTGGGCTGCTCCAAGGTTTCAAAAGAACCACTACCCAAATCAATACCGTCTGGTGTAAGCCCCGTTCCAACAGAATAAACGGTTAATCCATCTTCATCTGCCCCCTGCTGTACCAGCTGGTGGACTTTATCTTCATCTACCGGCTGAGGCCCTAAAGGCACTAATATCGTTCCGTAATCAAACTCATGAGTACCATCTGCCGTAACACCAGTAAATGGTTTAGCTGCAACTTTTACGCGTACTCCCGCCTCAAGTAAACGATTTACCGCTCGCGGTGCGTAGTATTCATCCCACTCAAATACGTAAGCATAGTCGCTTTTACCGCCCAGCATTTCACCGTTAGGAAACGCTGGTAACCCTTCAACTTTATTCCCGAGAAGATCACTGCTGTAGTTACGACCTTCCAGTTCAGCAAAGGGTAGGTTAAAAGCGTAGGGCATCGTCCAGGTCGATACATCGTAAAACAAGCTGTCTGTAAACGTTGTGCGGCGCTCAAACAATGCTTTTACAAATCGATATTGGTTTTGATCTGTTGGAATAACGTAGGATGATCCGCTTTTAAAAGTTTCTCCATCAACCGTGATATCCTGGTTTAAATCGTACAAATCTACCTTGTGGCGACGCAACAGTTCTGCCAAGTGATAGGTCCGAGCCTGATCATCATCAGTGCCAAATACATATCCCTCAATATCGGCATCTTCACCAGCTTGCTTAGCCTGTTTATAAAAATTGCGCTGATAATTCAGGATCTCCTGCCGCAAATTCTGTGAGGCTTCCCAGGTAGAAAGTGAGGTCAAAAACTGATTCTTTATCGTAAATGGAAACTTCATCACACCATGCTCACTTTCTTGAGCATGTCCGCGCGAACTGGCCTGTTCAAACAGAATTCCGATACTCCCATTTACATCTGGATAGGTTGACCCTTTGCCGTAATAGAAATCATCAAAACTCTCCTGCGAATAATAGAGTCGTTGGTTTTCATCCAGTATCTCAGCATGATAATCTGCTATAGCCTTCGTCAAGTTTTGGTTTTTATCAGGTGTTATGGGGTGCGTACGTGACTGTATTCCCGGCTGAAAAAAGAAAGT
The DNA here is from genome assembly GCA_041642355.1 of Fodinibius sp. GTDB lineage: Bacteria > Bacteroidota > Rhodothermia > Balneolales > Balneolaceae > Fodinibius. Next base: position 2,321 of record JBEPWP010000244.1, read on the forward strand.
GGAGTTCGTACCCATTTCGTGATGATCGGTTAAAATATTGGGCTTCCACTTGTGGAAATTATTTATGCGGCCCTGGCTTTCGGGATGCTGAACCAACATCCAATCACGATTTAAATCAAACCAATAATGGTTCGTACGAGCACTTGGCCAATTTTGATTAAGCTCCATGCTATTGGGGTCATCAACCATATTTTTACTCTTGCGGGTGTTAGCCCAGCTAGCAAAGCGATTTAACCCATCGGGGTTTAAGCTTGGATCCAATAAAATTACGCTATTCTGCAATTTATCTTCGATTTCTTTACCCTGAGCCGCAGCCATATAATACGCCACCAGCATCGATGCATTAGCACCACTAGATTCATCCCCGTGGATACTATATCCCATATATAACACAATGGGCATGTCTTCCGTATTTAATTGATCAGATTTGGCGGGATCCGTAAGAGCGACATGGTCTTGGCGAATCTGATCGATATTTTGGTGATTGGAAGGTGCAGTAACAGTTAAATACACCAAATCCCGATCTTCGTACGTTTCACCAAACTTGTGAAGCGTCACTCTGTCGGATGCTTCAGCTACGGCGTGCATATACTGTAGCAGCTGATCATGGCGAACGTGCCACTCTCCAGGAACCATTCCCAGTACTTCTTGTGGCGTGGGGATAGATTCATCGTATTCTACATCCTGCGGTAAATAGTAATCCATAGAGGCCTCGGCATCGGCCGGACTTTGCGCCTGCACTCCGGTACCTATAAACAAGGCCAATAGCGAAATAACTAGTATTCGTAATTTCATAAACGAAAATTTTTAAATTATCAGAAGCTGTTTGTGCCTAAGTGTAAAGGTTATAAATGAAAAATGTTTTAAAAAAACAAAAGGCATCGACCGTGAAGCCAATGCCTTAATATTATTTTATTCTTTGAATTATCTAATTCAGTCTACATAATAATATTATTATGCATATCGGAAAATTGCCGCAATAGAAGACCCATTGGGCATATCTTCTTTATCAAGCGCATACACATTTCCACTTTGGGTAAGTGTTTTGATGGCAGCCATATTTATAAGGTCATGCTCTCCGTTCTGAGGTTTCGTGCTATGATGTACGGTATCGCGTTCCATATCGAAC
>JBEPWP010000245.1:0-3444 GCA_041642355.1 Fodinibius sp.
ACCCTGTAGAGTTTGAGCCTGGCACCAATTATTTATATGGAATTAATATGGCTATTCTTGGAAGAGTGGTGGAAGTAGTGACTAAAAAAACTTTTTATGAATATTTAAAAGAGAAGATCTTTGATCCACTTAATATGGATGAAACAAAATTTTACCTGACTAAAAGTGATAGAGAAAGATTTCAACCACTTTATATAAATAATGGATCCCTCAAAGGTTTTACAAATAACCTTGATGAACTTACTTATGATATTAATAATAAGGCCTATTTCGGCGGTGAAGGCTTGACTTCTACATTAGATGATTATTCTAACTTTTGTCAGATGCTATTAAACGGAGGATCATTTGAAGGAAAAAAAATAATATCACAGGAAAGTATCAATATGATGACAAAGGCTTATTCAAAAATTGAAAATGACCCTTTTGATTATGGTTTCTCCTTTTTTGTTTTGAGAGATCCTGATCTTGATGGAACAAATTCTTCAAAAGGTATTTATGGATGGTCTGGATACCATAATACTCATTTTTGGATCGATCCGGAGAAAAAACTATTTGGTTTATTTATGACTCGAGCTAGAGAATTCTCAATTGGAATTCAAAAAGAATTTAGGAAGGCAGTATACAGTTCATTGGAATAGAACCAACCAATTTATCGGATGAAGATTTTAGTCAGAGATTTCTTGAGCAATGACACCTGACTTAATTTATTAATTCAACATAAATGGAGAAATTGCTTTGAGAACAATCCATTAATGTATAAATGATGAAAAAACGAAAGGCTAACACGCAGTATGCAAGTGCGAACAGTGCTGTGAATTCAATAATCCAGCGTAACAAATAGTAATATTATTTATAATACATCACAACTTAATAAACTGAATATTCAATATTATGAGGCACATTTTAAGCGTACTATTCTTTTTTCTCATCATCAGTGTTTTATTTACTGGCTGTAGCAACAGCGCTACACCAAAAAACTGGCAATGGGAAACGATCCCAACAGAGGGAAAACCAACAGCTCGCCATGAGGCAGGAATGGCAGCCTACAACGGTAAGTTATATTTAATGGGGGGACGAAGAATTAATCCGACTTCGGTATTTGATCCCAATACAAATACATGGACTGAAAAATCGGCTACACCCATTGAATTGCATCACTTTCAACCGGTAGTTTTTAACGATGCGATTTATTTGATTGGCGCAATGACCGGTACCTGGCCCAACGAAACGCCTGTTGACAGGGTAATTATTTATTATCCCGAACGAGATGAATATGTTTATGGTGACACTATTCCTAAACACCGAAGACGGGGTGGAGCTGGTGCAGTAGTCTATAACAATAAGATCTATCTAATTGGAGGTATTACAAACGGTCACATGAATGGTTACAAACCATGGTTTGATGAATATGATCCCGAAACAAGCGAATGGAAAGCTTTGGATGATGCCCCAAATGCACGCGATCATTTTCATGCTGCAATTGTTGACAATAAACTTTATGCTTTTGCAGGCCGAACCACATCAAAAATAACCGATCAGGATATGGCTTTAACAGTGAGCCATGGGAATGTGTATAATTTCGACACGCAGGAATGGGAAGCAGTAACAAATAATTTAGCGATACCAACTGTGCGAGCCGGAAACTTTGCTTTTACGTGGAACAATTCGATTGTAATAGGTGGTGGAGAAACGGCTGAGCAAGTTGAAGCACATAACGAGGTTGAAGCATATAATACCAAAACAAAATTATGGAGTAAATGGCCTACTTTTAATCAAGGCAGACATGGAACCGGGTTTGCCGTTATTGGCAACTACGTATATGTGGCTTCGGGCTGCGGAAAACATGGAGGTGAACCTGAACTAACAACAATTGAACGACTGGAATTACCTAATGGAGATTCGGAGCCAATATCTGAAATAGTAGATACTACAGCCGTATATATGCAGTGGCACACCATAACCCTTTCCTTCAACGGGCCTGAAACATCGGAATTGGCTGAAGAAAATCCATTTTTAAACTATCGATTAAGTGTTGAATTTAAAAACGAAGAAACCCAACAAACGATACGTGGATTTTATGCTGCTGATGGAGATGCTTCTGAAACGAGCTCAGATTCTGGTTCAATCTGGCAAGTCCGTTTTACACCCAATAAAACAGGAAATTGGTCTTATGCCGCTAAACTTTACCATGGAGACAGCATCGCTTTAAGTGATGATCCCAATAAAGGAGAATTCATTTCTATTTCCAATTCTAAAGGCAGTTTTATAGTGACTGAATCAGACAAAGAAGGAGATGATTTTCGTGCTCATGGCCTATTAGAAGCCGCTAATGGATATTTTAAATTCAGGGGTACGAATAAATATTGGCTTAAGGCCGGAACAAATAGTCCGGAAAATCTATTGGCTTACAGTGATTTTGATAACACCTATCGCACCAAAGCTGAGGCTCGGGAAGGAGAAGCTGCTGCACCCACTGATATTCATAGTTACGAACCACATCTGAAAGACTGGAAAACAGGAGATCCTACATGGAAAAACGGAAAAGGAAAATCATTTATTGGAGCTATTAATTATCTCGCTTCAAAAGGAATGAATACAGTCTATTTTTTGACGTTAAATATTTTAGGCGATGGAAAAGATGTGTGGCCTTATGTGAGTCCCGATGATTTTACACGATTTGATGTGAGCAAATTAGATCAGTGGGAAATCGTATTTGAATATATGCAATCAAAAGGAATATTATTGCATGTGGTGTTACAGGAAACTGAAAATGAAACCCTCCTCGATAATGGAGACACCGGGCCATTAAGAAAACTATATTATAATGAACTCATTGCTCGGTTTGGGCATCATCCGGGATTGTTATGGAACCTGGGTGAGGAGAATGGACTTACTCCCTGGGCTCCGGACAATCCTTACCAGAATGATGAGCAGCGAAAAGCTATGGCGAAATATATAAAAGAAAACGATCCGTATAAGCACCCGGTATTTTTACACACGCTACCAAACGAAGAACTTAGAAAAGATATTTTAAATGCACTATTAGGATACAAGTATTTGGATGGAATATCACTTCAACATGCCGAACGAGAGACAGCTCCCGAAATAGTTTCCGGGTGGAAGGCAAAATCTGATAGCGCAGGTTACCCATGGCTGATCACTATGGATGAAATTGGGATGTGGTATGATGGTGCCATGACGGATGCAGAAGACCCCAATCACTATACACTCAGACGTTACGTCCTTTGGGGAACATTATTATCTGGAGGAGCAGGTGTAGAATGGTATTTTGGAGCAAAACATCCTCACACCGATTTAACATCGGAAGACTGGCGCCAGAGAAACCGGCTTTGGGAAATCACAAACAACGCGAAAGTATTTTTTAATGCTTATTTGCCCTATTGGGAAATGCAACCCGAACATGACTTAGTGAACTCAAAAGAG
>JBEPWP010000246.1:0-3439 GCA_041642355.1 Fodinibius sp.
TGTTGGGTTTGAGTTTTATGTGCAGTATTGGAGGACTGTTTTCTTTGAGAAGTATCATTATTTTTGCTCCTTTACGAACTTCTTTGGCCCATTGAGCTAGGTTTCCATTTACGTCTAGTTTGTTTGGGTTTTGTGGAATAAAGTATCGTTTTTCTGGTTGTCCTCCTAGGTTGATGTATAGACAATACATAGGTAGGTTATCTCTTGAAGTTAGTCCTTTTATGACACCGTTGCAAGGATGTTTTTCTATGTAGTATCCTTTGTCATCAGATATGTTGGCGTGTGTAAATATTTCAGTTGCAAATGGTATATTGGATATGTTTACAGGTTTTAGTACTGCTTTTGGGTTAGTAAAATACCCGTCTGTTATACCGCAGTTGGTCATTACGTGGGCGAATAGTTTTCTGAATACTTTTTCTGCTGTTTTAATTTTTATTACTAATAGTTTCTTTTCACGATAGTGATCAGGTGTGAAATTTAGTGTCCACAGTAGTGTTTTTTCGTAGGTTTTTATTATTAATTTTATCATAATGTATCTCCTTTGCCTTAATTGGCTGTGAAGTTTTATTACTTCAAAATACAGTACCACTACCCATATAGTAGGTAGCAGTACTGTTTTGTTTACATATTTACAGCTGTTTCACTGGATTGGTTACGAAGCAGTTCCACGATGTCTTTGTGGTGCCTTGTTTGCTTGCATGCGGTGGTTTTATTGTGTAGCATGCGTGTTATTGTTGAGGACCAATTGACTATTGTGTGTGGAGATACGCCTAAGGGTTCAGCTAGTTCTTTTGCAGATGTACCTTTCTGGTAAGATTGGTATATGAATGCTATTCTTTCTGCAGACAGTTTGTTGAATACGTTTTTGGATCTTGGACCTCCTTTTCTTGTTCTTTTCTTTTTGCTTGGTACTATTTCAAGCATCCGGCCTCTGGTCATTTTTCTAGTCTTTTTATCTGGTTTTGGTACCGGTGTGTTTTCCAGATTTAAGACTGTATGTTCTTCCACAATCTTTTTGGTCAGAATTTCTACTGTGTTGCTGGTTTTGGAGAAGTGGATGGTCACCTCTTCATATTTGCTTAACTCAAGAAGATTTTCTGCGCCTTTGGTACATACGAGGATTGCGTTGTCACATTTAGACATGATTAATTCCTTTTGATGATGGTATTGATTTATTGGTGATGTATTACTTTCGGTTGTAATTATATACGAGTTCTTCGATTTCTTCATCGTCGAGTTCTGCACTGATTTCGATAGTAGCAAAGTCATCGGATTTGTGAGTCTGTTCGATGTCTTCGTAGTTTTCTGCGTACATCCATGTGTCATCAGGCCAGATGTAAATAGTTTGTTTATCAGAGTTGGTTGGCATGGTAGATCTCCTTTGCTATGAAAGCGTTGAATTAAAGATAACATACGGTAACATCGAAGTCTTTCAATCTTTTTTCTATTATCTTTTTGACGATTTTCCAATCTCCTCCGGCATTATTGCAGCCTATTCTGCTAATGCGTATTTTGTAAAGAGGAGAGAGGTTTTCACCGATGTGTTTTAAACAGTCATCAATGGCTTTATAATCAGCATACAGGCCTTTTCTGCCGTACCTGTATTGGGTGTAGCAGTTGAAAACATATAGATTTTTATTAATTTTGGCTAAAGTATGGTGACCAAGTTTGTCTATTCGGAATTTTGGATTATAGGCTTTGTCTGCCTCATAAACTTGTGGGTAAGCGTCTCGTAAGCTTTTTGCCACACCTGCACCCATTGTTTGGTAACAGTTACAACCGTGTATAATGACAGTTGGTTGATTAGGGTCGATATTGTGAAGTATGTTTTGTTTTACTTCTCTAATCATTGTAGTCTCCTTTGCTTTATAAGCGTTGAATTAGTGAAATACTGGTTCAAAAATATGGTACCACTATACAAGCTGGTACCATATTTGAGTTTGTTACTACAGACCGTGGTCGTCGTAGTTTGTTTTTGCCGGTACGAGGTGGGCAAATTGAGGATCAGCAAGTAGTTGCTCGTCTGTCCAGTGTGCGCCGATCATTTGTTCGTAGGTAGGTCCTACGGGAGGTGCCGGTGGTGGAGGTGGTACATGTGTTGCAGGAGGCGCTGGTGGGGGAGGGATGGGTGTAGATGGCGGCGCTGGGGGTGGTGGTACATGTGTTGTGGGAGGTGCAGGGGGTTGTGCTAAGCTTTGTCCTTGTGGAGATGGGTCAAGAAATTTTACTTCTTGTACTTCCACATAAGTCTTGTACCGGGTTACGTTGGCTGTAGTATCTTCCCATTTTTCGGTAGTGTTTCTACCTTTGGTTATGAGAATTTTGGAGCCTTTTTTAAGGTGGTTAGTACAGGCAGTTGCTAAGGCTCCCCATACTCTGATGTTGTGCCATTCGGTACGTTCCTGCTTGTTACCTTGGGCATCTTTCCATTCTTCTGTGGTAGCAAGACCGAAGTTGGCCACGGGAGTTCCTGAAGCTGTGTAACGAAGTTCAGGATCGCCGCCGAGGTTTCCCATCAAAATAACTAAATTCATTCCGCTCATAATAATTCTCCTTTCTTAGCCCGAAATTGGGCAGTGAATGAAACGCATATCGTCTCATAAAGTTGTACCACTATGCTGTTAGGCTGTTGCTACTAGTTGTGCCGGTAGTTATTACTTACCAGTTATTAGGCTACATCAAGACTTGATTCGAAGTGACAGGGCTTTTGTTTTTTATTACCCTCCGAAGGAGGGCTATTGTAGTTTAATTCTTGAATGGTTACCCTTAAGGAAGGGAATTCAAGTAAATTTTGTGCTAGTTTAGCAGTCTGTTCGTCCAGTATCTTTTTTGTCGCTGCTTCTTGGCCTTTTAGAAAGGCGAGATGTACTAGTTTTTCAACATGTGCTTTTGTGTATAGCATAAAACTATCCTCCTAATGAAATATGGAAATGAAACGTGTCGCGCGGCCAATAGCGCGCTCTACTCCTCCAGGGGCTCCCCAAGCAATGAAGTGGTTTGAAGATGTGTGGATGTAGGTTGGCAATTTTTGTAATACATAGTATATCCTAGGTTGTAGGTTATGACCGTGTTGGCCTTTACCTCTTCAAAAAACTGTACCACTATCGAAGGTGGTAGCCACGGTACTCAGTAGCTACCACCACGGATTATTTAGGTGTTTCTTCTTTTGTATCATTCTCGGTAAGTTTTTCGTAGGTATCTTTGGCAATTTGATACATGTCATGCTCAAAATTGGTTCTTTGTCCCTCGGAATTAGTGTAGGCATCCATAATTCTTTTGAGACCTGCCCTAGCTATGGCATTGCATCTTTTTTCTTCTTCCATAGCTTTACGCATCTTACGTGAGTGTTCCTCTACCCACAATAAACCACGCATTACTTTCTCTTTTAGATTTAACATGTGATTCTCCTTTTAGTTTAGCTTCTTTGAAATGCAAGGCG
>JBEPWP010000247.1:0-3438 GCA_041642355.1 Fodinibius sp.
TACCACCATGTTTAGCACTACGCTCACGGTCACCGATGCCTATCCACGTGTAAGTCGCCGTATGCTGCAAGTACTTTTGCCCGATATCATACAAGAGAAAGATAACCTCCGTATTTATCGCATCCTGCTTGTTGTAATCTCTCTGTTTTCACTCGGCGTATTGTACTTTCTGGGCGACTCGTTTACCCTTATGATTGATCTGGCTACTACCCTCTCATTTCTAACAGCTCCCGTTTTGGCCTACTTAAACTATAAACTGGTAACAGCAGACCATATGCCAGACAACTGCAAACCACAACCCTGGCTTAAATGGTTAAGTTGGAGCGGATTGGTGTTTTTAACCGGATTTGCTACCGTATATTTATACTGGATACTTTTGATGTGAAATATCACCTGTCATAAAAGGTAACGGCACTCCCATCCTTAAAGAGATATCCGAGCTTCACTGTTTTGGGATGACTCCATGATGGCCTGTACAATTCGAATATCTTTCAACCCTTCTTCTCCCGGAACAATGGGAGGTCGTCCCTCCTTTATAGCTAAAGCTTCTCTATCCATCTGCCGTGCCTGTTGATGATTGGGATCAGGTGGCAGTTCTTTTCCGTCACTGGTTTCGCCTTTCACACCACTGTAGGTTTGAAAGGGTTCCAAACGATACCATCCGTCGGTACAATCTACATTCAGATAATTTGTTGATTTGCCAAAGCTGGTTTCGCCAAAAGCCATAACACCATCAGTAAACTCAAGCTCAAATTCGGTAAACTCATCTACCTCATTGTAAATATCACGCTCTGACCATTGTTTACCTCGGACTGCAACAGGTTCCATATTTGCAGAATAACGCGAAGCATTAATGGAGTAAACACCCATGTCATACAACGCGCCGCCGCCAAGTTCGGCATCGCGACGCCAGCTGTCAGCTGAATGACGACCGTTATAACCCGCCCCGGATTTTACTTCCTCAACCGCACCATAAGTTTCTTCTTTTCCATAGCGAATAATCGTACGGTTATTAGGCTCATGCTGCAGCCGGTATCCAATCGCAAGCGATACCCCGTTTTTATCGGCTGCTTCAATCATTGATCGACATTCTTCAACATTCATTGCCATCGGCTTTTCGCACCATACATGCTTGCCGGCTTCAGCTCCAATGATAGAATATTTAGCATGAAGACCCGGCGGAGTCACAACATAAATAATATCGATATCGTCATTATTCGCCACCTCATGCATATTATTATAGTTGTACACGTTACTATCGGGAATATTATATTGCTTTTGCCATTTGGGAATTTTGTGTGGCGATCCCGTGACAATGCCCCTAAGTTCGCAGTGCTCGGTCTTTTGTAGACCGGGAGCCAATCGTCCTGTGCTGTAACTTCCCAACCCTACTAAAGCTACGCCCAGCTTCTCTTTCTGTTTTGATAACAGGATATTCGGAACCCCCAAACTAGCAATAGCCAATCCCAGCCCGGTTGTCTTAAGAAAATCTTTCCTGGAAAAATCTTTAGTCATAATATTTTCTCCTTAAATATTACATTACGATTACGTTAAGGAATAACGGCAAACTATTATGTTCATGATATTCATCCGATTGCAAGTCCGGCGGTCGGATAAATATTAAAACAGATCATTTTGTTCACTGGGAAGCCTAGGTGGTTTCAAATCGGTACCAAGAGCTTCATTTAACTTGTTTATAAAATAAGCCGACAGCTCCGGGGATTTCCTCTCCTTATTCTGGTGCACAAAAAAGTGGATATTATCCAGCCCCTGCTCGTTCCATTTTTTAAGACGCTGAACCCACTCATCAAGGCGACTATAATCTGTTTCGTGATTAGCACCTACATATCGAATAAACGCTTCGTTATTCGTCAAGCGCATATGCAGCAGGTCGCGCCGTCCAGCAGTATCAGTAATAACATTGGCTACGTTATTTTCTTCGAGCAGCTGATAAAGCTCACCAGCCACTCCGGATTCAGCAAACCAATCGGAATGACGAAATTCTACCGCCAGCGGCACACCTTTCGGCCAACGTTCTACGAAACGAGCTACCCGGTCAAAATACTTGGGTTTAAAGTTACCGCGTAGCTGTAGAAAGATTGTTCCGAGTTTATCTTTAAAATGAATAATACTGTCTAAATAATCCTCAGTAGCTTCTTCTATATTATTCAGCCACTTCAAGTGGCTAATATACCGATTGACCTTTGGAAAAAATTTGAACTCCGCCGGCACTTTATTATACCACGTTGTTATCTGACCTTCATCAAATGTATTGTAAAAAGTGGCGTTGAGCTCCACAGAATTAAAATTTTTGCCATAATATTCGAGCTCATCACCCACGCCATCAGGATAAAAGCTCTTTAGATCCTTCTTATTCCATTTTGCACATCCTACATATACATTTGGGATATTTTCATCACCATGTGTGGCTAATACCTTTTGGGTTTCGGGATGATCATCGGGAAGAGAAAGGTTGTAATCACCGGGGTTGTCAACGCTGCCAAATTTCATAGTCTCTTCATTTTTTTCAATTGCCTTTACCTAATTGCAATACTAATAAAAGTATTTATAATTCTGCTGTTCCACCACCGCTAAACTGAACATTCAAACGGTCCCCCTGGCGCTAATTTCTCTCCTGCAAGTCACTCGATCTGCACAGAAATTCCCACATACAAAAAGGGAACCAGATTTTTTTATCTGATTCCCTTTGTACCCTTTTAACTATGATCTTTATCAATTTTCATTTGTAGGTACCATAAAAGGTTCAATGTACATCCCATTACCGTTAGGCCTTAAATCTTGCACTCCATTTTTGATCTCTATTTCTCGTAGGGCAGGGAAGTGTGTTTCTGTAGTCCGCTTTTGTTTGGAAGACTGACCGATGATAAGATCTAATGCCCGAGCAAAAAGCGACTCTTTGGGATCACCAATTGACGGCTTTTTTAAAAGATTATTAAACGTAAGCTCAGACATACAATTATCCATGATATCTCTACCATCTGCATCTTTTTCACATTCCCCATTAACATACCCATCCGGTTTAAAACCATCGGGATAGTCTTCCTCTTGGGAGTTTATAATTTTTGTAACAATAGGTTGTATTGCCTTTTTGTGATCTGGATTAGCCTCATCATCATCTAAATATGGCGCCGGGGCATCATATAAAGTGAGGGAACCTTCATCTTTGCCAATTGTTTTTAACCCAATAACCGTCACCTCCATATACGGCTTTAAACTGTTTATTACCGCTTCACTTGCTGATGCCGTTCCTGAACTAGTCAACACATATAATCGGGATAATTCCACGCTATTTACGGGTCCAGAATCTTCAAAATCACCATCAGCATTTTCTACCGGTACCTCATCCAAAAAATACAAATCCCTACTTCGCTGTGACCGCTTTTCATTATAGGCCAAGGTCGCATAGTGCTTACTACT
>JBEPWP010000248.1:0-3437 GCA_041642355.1 Fodinibius sp.
TCCCACCTTAAAAAAGTCGGTGAATTTATAATTGCCGGGCCCATAAACCATTAAATTAGTCTGATATCCAATAGGGGTAATCAGCGACATCGATGCAGCCAGGGTAATTCCAATAACTAATCCCCGAACCTCAATCCCTTGAGTTTCGGCCACCGATAACACAATGGGAAACATCAGCGCCACCGCACCATTATTGGTAATAATTTCTGTCAAAACTACCGTAACAACAACTACCCCAGCTAAAACGGCTCTGGGGCCGTAGGCACTTGTTAGATCAGCAATCCCTTCACCAATAATTACTGCTGCACCACTAACCTCCATCGCTTTCCCAAGTCCCAATGCCGCACCAATAACAATTAAAACCGTCCAGTCTATTGATTTTCGAGCTTCTCCCGCTTCAATAACATTAAAAGCCAAAAGCACGGAAGCACCCAAAATTCCGGCCAGCGCAATATGAAGTACACCTCCGGCCACCAAGCCAATTACACCAAACAATACAGCAACCGATACATATAAATCTTTACCACCGGGACGATGCTCAATAATTTCTTCGGGATCTCCGGGTACTTCCCCACCGGCCTCACTTGTAAGGAAAAAATCCTCGGTATCTTCGTGTGCGCCTCGAAAACCTCTGCCGGTATCCAGCAAAAGAACATCCCCTGGATGCAACACAAACTCTCCAAGTGGCTGATCGATTCGCTTTCCGCGACGGCGAACCCCCGTGACTGCTGCCCCAAAACGTTCTAACAACTTTGCATCACCTACCGTAGCTCCCACGAGTCGTGATCCCTCTTTTACCACCACCTGATGCAACTCACGATCCTTTTCATTCCGTCGAATAGTACGCGGCGGCTGATATGCCAACTTAAGTCCCGGATATCCTTCCAGTTCGGGAATCTTTGCTGCAACTCCTCCTTTAGCAGCATAAAAAAGGTGATCACCGGCCCGTAGTTTTTCTTCATCCGGAACAGGCGCAATTTCATGGTCCTTTCTATTAATACGTGATAGATAAAAACCTGAAATCGTTGATAACCCTACTTCTGAAACCTTTTTTCCTATAACATCTGCACCCTCTGTGATTTCCAATTCAACAAGCAATTCCCTGTTTCGTTCCTCCTGATAGCGGATATCGCGCCGAGCTGGGGTTAGCTTTGGAGAAATAAACACCAAATAAAACAAGCCTACAATAGCACATGGCACGCCTACCCATGCCAATTCGAAAAAAGTGAATCCTTGAAAGCCATGGCTTTCCAACAACCCGTGAGTGATTAGATTTGTACTGGTGCCAATCAATGTACAGAGTCCCCCTAAAATAGCTGCATATGAAAGAGGCATCAGAAGTTTTGAAACGGGAATGTGATACTTTTTTGCCCAGCTTCGTATTGCCGGTATCCCCATTGCCACAATAGGTGTATTATTTAGAAAAGCAGAATAGACCGATACGCTGGGACATAATCGCAATAGAATTCGTTGTACACTTCGGGTTTCGTTACCCAAAATAAAGTTACTAGCCCTGTCTAACGCACCACTTTCACGCAGGGCTGCCCCAATTACATACAGGCTACCCAGTGCCAACAGTGTTGTATTTCCAAATCCCAGAAAAGCATCTTCCAAACTAATTACACCACTTACAGTCACAATGGCCAACCCCGTTAACAAAACGGCATCCGGACTCCATAAATCAATGGCAAGGGCTCCAAATGTTAGCACCAGTACTACCAATATGATAATAATATCTAAACTCATGAGCGTTTCTGTCAATTTCTGAAATAGTCAACTCAATGTAATATAGAAGAACTCTTCGGATATGCTATCACAAATTTTAAGAACTGAGCTCAACACGGATTTAACATTTCAATATTAAAATATCTCGTTCTACTCATATTAAAACTGTGTCATTTAATAGGTCATCACCAGGTAAATATATCTAATCCCTAAAATTGTACTCTTGCCTGAATACCAATCTCGCTACGCCTATCCCCCCTTATTTGGTTCAACCCGCTGCCAATAACCTGTGTATCTTCATATACCGTTAGGCCAAACTTTGCCCAAAGTTCAAGAAAATCAAAAGGCTCATAATTCAGCAACATATACAAGCGCTGCCCCTTATCAAATAATGACTGACTAGAAAATACATAGAGCAAATCGTTTTCAAACTGGTAAACCCGGGTGGCAAAACTTTCGGTATCAAACATTGACACACGAGTATCTAATTTAAGCTGATCATTGATTTGTAATCGTAGGTCCTGATACAACAAATAACCCAGCTCTAAATCTTCTCCGGCTTGCTGGCTCTGAACTACCTCTCCTCGTGATCGCAGTCGAACCACTGGATTTACCCAATATTCTATATTAGCACGAAAACTGCTACGCTGTGCATCACCCAACCGATGCTGGCTCCGTCCGTACGAATCAAACACCTCATATTCATCATCCTCAATTTCGCTGCGCAACTGTACATAAAAATTTAGATTATTGGTTAAATCCATCTCCGCTTTTGCCAACCAATCAAACCCTTGGGTAGGTTGGCTTGTACCAAAGCGAGCACTGGGAAATCGAAACTGATCGATATACGCACTCAGCGTAACTTTTTGCCCAATTACCTGACGCATCCCCAAATAGATCCCATCTTCATTCTTTGGCTGACCGGCTATCTCACCAAAACCGTCACCCAAAATAGATTGAAACTCTTTCTGGTAGTGTCGATAGGCAAGCGTAATATCAGTATCTGTCCCAAGGCTACTTTCAACACCAGTAATCAATCCATAACCGCCATTTTTACTTTGGCCAACCTCTCCAAACACAACCGCCGGACCTGCCAGTAATGTATAATCGAAACCATAGGCGTAGTTTGAGGTACCCTCAAAATCAAATTGGGCATAAGGTTGATCACTAGCGGCAATATATCGATCAAAAGTCGTTTGATAACCGGTTGCACCAATAATACCAAAAGGCAATTCCAATTGAACGTGTCCTCCATAAAGCTCCTGTCCCAGATTATCCTTTTGTAAAAATTCATTTTCTGTACGGTGATATCCATCCGTTCCCGGAAACCGAGTCGTATCGGCATTTATTTCACTGGCACTGCGTCGACGACTAGAATAAAATCCTGTGATTTGTAGTTTTCCGCCATAGGTTACTGCGCCACCGCGGTAGTAGTTTGTTTCCTGCGCTGAGGTGTAAGGCTTAATTCCTCGGCCATTACGACTCACCGCCCCCACCACACTACTCCCTTTGCCAAAAGCGGCACCGCTCCAAAGCACCAGGCCCTGCCCAAAAGCCAAACTATAATCTCCACCAACAAGCATCTGTAGATTCCCGTTATCTTCTAAGGCCACATGCCAAGTACGATGATCAAATTGAAGCGGCCCTACCAATTCTTCCCCGGGATCTTTTTCCTGCGTCAAATTTATCGACAGGTGATTGCTCTGATAACC
>JBEPWP010000249.1:0-3425 GCA_041642355.1 Fodinibius sp.
GACACTAACTTATTCATCTTGGGGTACTAGCTTAAACTGTCTACAACTAGACGTCTGCAGTTGTTATTCACACGAATGATAGAGTGGCTATTGGGGTAGTCAACTCTGTAAAAGTAGGGGGACCGATCGGAAGATCGGTCCCTTTTTTATTTATAACTACCTAATATTATCATCAAAATTGTATTTAGGCGGTTCTATTCCTTTTAAGTGCTTCACAAAATAATCCCAGCGCATATTCATGAAGTACCGGGAGTTGCCAAAACCGTGTCCTGCATTGGGAAATACCATCAGGTCAAAATCTTTATCGGCTTTGATCAACGCATCCACCATTAACAAGGTATTCGTAGGTGGCACATTGTCGTCCATCAACCCATGGGCAATTAACAATTTTCCTTCAAGATTCTCAGCCAGCAACTGATTTGCCTGCTTATCATAATTATCGCCCTGCTCGTAAAGACTGAGGTCATCTTCATTCTCTTTCTTTTCCAAAAGGCCGTGCCATTTTTCTCCCCAGTCATCCTCATAGTTTCGGTTATCGTGGTTTCCAGCACCGGAAACCGCCACTTTATAAAAATCGGGATACTCCAGAATCGCCCGAGTTGAAGCAAATCCGCCACCGGAATGTCCCCAAATCCCTACACGCGATGTATCCATCCAGGAATAACGATCTGCCAACTGTTTTATAGTCGTCATCTGATCGGGCAAACCGTTATCACCCATATCTCCATAACATGTGTCATGGAAAGACTTAGACCTTCCCGGCGTACAGGTTGCATTTACTTCCACAACAATAAATCCAAGTTCTGCCAGCGACTGTTTATCAGCTCGAGAAGCGCTAAATCCAAATGTACCAACACTACCCGACTGCGGACCCGGATACAGATAATTCAATACCGGATAGGATTTCGTCGAATCAAAATTGGTAGGCTTGTACATTAGTCCATACAGGTCCGTTTCGCCATCTCGTGCTTTTACCGAAAACTGCTCAGGGGCCTGCCAACCCGTTTCTTTTAGCTCACTAATATCTGCTTCTTCCAATTTCATCACAACTTCACCATCCAAATTTCGAACCACTGAAGCGGGAGGCGAATCAACTGTTGAGTAGGTATCTGTAAAATATTCTTTATTGTCCGACCATGTGATTTCGTGATGCGCATCTTCGGGCGTCAGATTTGTTAACCCACTGCCATCCAAATTCAACTTATATAAATAGTGGTAATACGGATTTCCCTCCTCTTTATTGGAACCGGTAAAAAAGATCGTACGACTTTCTTCATCCACGTGCTGTAGATCAAGCACCCGCCAATCACCTTCTGTAATTTGATGCTTTAACTCACCGCTTTCCAGATCATATAAATAAAGATGCCCCCAGTTATCGCGCTCTGAAAACCAGATCACTTCGTCAGATTCTTCCAATACCGTCCAGCTTTCCTCGCTATATCCTGATTCATAATACGTGTCTGTTTCTTCTTTTAGAATATCACGCACTTCACCGGTTTTGGGATCGGCCGCACGCAGTTGCGCTACTTTGTGATCTCGGGATGAAGAAACAAAATACAGCTGTGATCCGTCGGCATTCCACTCGTTATCTAAAAATGTGCCGCCCCAATCCGCTATGTGATCCGAAATCGTTGAGCGGTGGAAATCAGGCTCCATGTCTAGATCAACCACTTTGGGATCTTCTTCATTAGCATGTACCACGACGCGCTCAATCTTGAAAACCGTACTGTCACCGGGCAGCGGGTACTTCCATTTTTCCAGATCGGAGTGACCTACCTTGGTATTATATAGATACATCTCTCCAACGCCGCGGCTATCGTGACGGAAGGTCGCTATCTTCTCCGAATTGGGTCCCCACAACACAACGGGATTATCGCTTCGAACCCAACCGGCATTATTTGTAGCGTATCCATAATACTGTTCACCATCGGTCGTCAGCTGCGTATGCTCACCCGTTTCGGTATTACGCATCCACAGGTTATAATCTTTGATATAGACCGCTTTTTTACCGTCGGGAGAAAGAATTTCGTTCTCTTTTTGAAGCTCAGGCAGCTTTTCTGTTTGGTAGGATGACAAATCCGTCTCAAATCGCTGCCCATTCATGTGATAGGTCAATGTGTTCTCTTCTTTGGAATATGATACATCACTCAGCGATAAGTTTTGAGCATCAACATCCTGATCTATGTTAGCCGAAAGCGTATCCGCCAGTCTATTATGATCAAATGCTTCTTTCTTTTCTGTGGATTCGGTATCAGCCAAAACATATTTAATGCCCTCTTCCGTGCGGGTGCTATATATAAGGATATCGGATGTCCAACGTTGTCCCGATATGGTGTTCAATACTTTATCATAGGTATTTTGCCACAGAAACTGCTCGGCCCGTTCGTAATCTTCGGCCGTAACCACTTCTTCTGTTTCTGCTTTTTCTTTTACATCGTCAGACGACTCTTGCTGAATCGCGGACTGCTGGGAAGAACATCCCACTATTAATAGTGTGGCAAATAAAAATGCCCCCCAAAGAATGGATGTTGATCGAATCATATTACAAATAAATTTTGCGGATGTTATAATGGTGTGAGGATAAGGATAGCTGAAATATTGCTTGTAGCAAAACGGCTTCTGGGATAGCTTTTAAAGCTATCTACAAAATTTATCCCACACTCTACCACACTTCACCCATTTTCTAACAATTCAACATCTGTATATATCCAGAATCCTAAATCGCACTCCAACTATCCTTAAAGGCATTTTTTCGTTCAACCTCTAACATCTAACTTCCAGAAACTTGTTCTCCTAAATCTTTCTACAATAAGTGCTTGACAAATTACATCCTTTCGGGGTACATTGTGGAGTGAAGTGGGAGAATGTGGGAGTTCATATCCACTTATCGAATTCGATAACATTTGCTGTTAATTCTGGGGACCATATATGCCAAGCTTTAAAGGGCAATACACACATAGTGTTGATAATAAAGGACGCGTTAGCTTCCCGGCTAAACTGCGTAAAGCCCTCAATCCCCAGGCACAAGAGCGTTTTACTATTTTAAGAGGGCTCGAACCCTGTCTTTATCTCTACCCAGAGGATGAATGGCAGAAAGTAGAGAATCAGCTCTCCCAGATCAACAGCTTTACCAAAGAAGGACGCACAGTTAAACGCAATTTCCTGCGGTTTGCTGAGGATGTGAACCTCGACAATCAAAACCGAATTGCACTCCCTTCACAACTAACAGACTGGGCCGACATCGATGGCAAAGCCATATTTATAGGTAGTGGCGAACGTATTGAGATATGGTCGCCCGAAAGGCTCGAAGAAATCGACTCCGGCCTAGACTTCGAATCGTACCAACAACTTTTTGAGCGCGTGATGGGTGACGATGACAACCATAATGAACAACAATGATACATATCATGAGCATCAGCCGGTAC
>JBEPWP010000250.1:0-3406 GCA_041642355.1 Fodinibius sp.
TGGCTTTGCTCACTATGGTATCAACGTTGATGGGGCTTTTACAATGACAAGCGTTGTTAAAGAAAGAGGCAATTTTATCACAAAAACCACAGACTTTTCCGCGCATAAGGAGGTAACGAAGGCGCCTTAAAGTAGGGCAGCATCTGTGCCACCATCTCAGGATATTTAATGGTCACCGGCAGACTCTGCTGGTCGGCCGACTTCCAGTACACGCGGCTAAACTGATAAACCTGTCGCACTACGCGCTCGACCTCTTCATCCTTATACATAAAACCACGTATATTCGATTTCACATGCATCTTTACGGGGAAAGGATAATTTCGAGGATTTCGATTTCTCCCAGGATAACGCGTATTGTTACAGAGTAACAACCGGTGATGATCTAACCGTATATACGTACCACTGAATGGCATCTTCTGCTCCCAACCCGAATCAAAACAAACGGTATCATAGGAAGGCGTTTTGTTCAACGTCACCACTACAAGGTCAGTATCTTGCAGCCCCAGGTTATCCAACATCCACTCGATGGGGCGGCGCTCCTTCTTGCTCATCTGCTTATAATAGTGAATCACTAGGCGCTCAGGCTTGCCATATGCCTCCAGGTATCGATGAACAGCATCACGAATTGAGCCCGCAAGCAGATCGGTCCGTTTTTTTTCAAAACACTGCACATCCTTAAAACATCCGCTATTATCAAAACAGAATGCGCTCCCTACATACTGCCGATTCACCTCACGGTGTCTAAAAGCACCGATACCAACCACCAACTCATTGTTCTCCGGAGCATCCAGCTTCCACGGCACCCCACCCAGCTTGGCCAGCACAGCAGGAGCAATATTACGCATGTGATATTTAAAATATTGATCCCTGACATTACCTTTATAGATATTCTGCATACCGACTCCCCTTTTCAACAGCTCTTCTTTAAGCCGGAAATAAGGTCGCTTCACACGCGGCCCCTGCTGACCTTCGGGAATGGGATTCACATATATTGCCAGCAGTTGTCGATCGTCAGGAAAACTTGCATTGGTTAGCCGATGCATAATATCGGGCATAGGATTTTCGGGATCTTTAAACAACACATCTTCTTCATACCATTTAATGGGCGTGTTGATATAGCGGGACAAACTTTTATACTCTTCGGTACCCTCAATTAACGCCCTCTTGAGCGCCTGGCCGTCACCGTCCTCACGGGCATCTGCTTCCGACATGATGAAAAAGATTCCGCAGGGTTTATCGGGTGTGCGGTAGCCGCCGTATTTCCAGATCCCCCGTTTGGGTTCCACCACTTTTTTTTCGCCTCCAAAAACCAGCTTACGGGAAGTTGGCTTAAGCCTGCGCACCTTCTCTTTGGGCAGGCCATACCACCCCTCATCAACAAGAGAAAATAGCCGCTCAAACCCATCAAGTCCTATTAGAAGTTCCCGAATGCGTTCCAGCTCCCGATAATATTCTTTCATCTTATTCGAGACATAGCGGTGCGGCATCGAAATGTTCAGATGGTTGGCAATATCACGATTTAACACGGGAAATACCTGTTCGTGATTTACCGTACCGGTTGAAGTGAGATCATCGTATCTGCTGTTAATGCCGTTATATACCACCCAGTTGATATCGGAAGGATCTCCACTATAGTCGAGCATACATTCCTGACTTACAAAGCGGTGTCCCTGTACATTCACCAACAGCTCACCCAACGGCTTACGGTCATCATTACGACCGGTATATCTCCCTATACTGACCCTAAGCTCAAATTGGCGATAGGCTTTCCACCCGTGATGGTCATGAGCCTCATTCCGAAGCCAAAAGACGTTATTATAGATGAAGTTACGCTCTCGTATATCGGCAACCGACTCCAAGAATTTGTACAACTGAAAGTTAAGATATTTACACGCAAAGCGGGGTGACTGCTCCAGATCTACCGTCAGCTCCAGGCTCCCCTTACCGTGATTTTTAAAGTTGGTGTACAAATAATCATCTCCGGTTTGTGATGATGTGCCTTCCGGCCACTTCCGCCGGTGCAATGATGCCATTGGTTGATGCCGACTATCCCCGTAATAGAAATCGAAGGTCACTTTTCCGGTCGGCGGCTCAAAGGTGAGCAAATTCATTTCAAGCTGCCGGAAATACTCTTGTTGCGGTTTCGTTTTTGCGGTCGAGGTTGATTGTTGTACGGTCAATGGGGCTCTCCTCTTTCTTGATTATTCTACTGTTTAAAGAATAGTAGTAAAAAATAGGGTAATACGCTAAATCGTTCTGTACCATTATGATGCCGCTATTGTTCTACGGAAATATTACTCTCTTGGAATGGTAAGTGGTTTCTAAGGGGGGGACATCATACCGTTTGTAAACGATACAGGGAGATTCTTCGGCTCCATTTCTTTTCGCAACATTCCGATCAGAATGACAGTCGTTGTTTTGTTTTAAAAGCAATGTCATTACGCTATGCCCGGAGTGATTCGGGGAGGGAGGTCTGACGACTGAAGTATCTCATTGACATAACTTGCGTAGGGTCTAATGAATTACCACCGATGCATTAGTTGCTCGATTCAAGGAGATTACCGCACTTCGCTCATTACATTCGCTCCGTTCGTAATGACGAGCTTTGTTGGGGGATTGCCGCACTCCATCACATTTCGCTTCCCGAATATACAACCATCGGGACGCAGCGACATAACAGTCGTTGTTTTGTTTTAAAAGTAACGTCATTACGTCGTGTCTTACGGGATATAGTCATTGATGGAGCCTTCCGTTATTGAACTTTTTGTAAGGAATTCTATCCAAATGGGTCTTACTATATTATGGCAAAGAAATACCATGTCTATATTATGACTAATATTCACCATACGGTACTCTACACCGGTATGACGGGATACATAATCAAACGTGGCTGGCAGCACAAAAATAAATTAACAGACGGCTTTACCAAGCGATATAATTGTACGAAGATGGTGTATATTGAAGAATATGATAATCCACAGGAGGCTATTGATCGGGAGAAGCAGATTAAGGCAGGTTCGCGACAGGATAAAATTGATTTGATTGAGGATCTGAATCCTGAATGGCGGGATTTGTACGAGGAACTCCTTCCCTAAGAAGCAATATCATTACGAAGAGGCCTGACGACTGAAGTATCTCATTGACATAACTTGCGTAGGGTCTAATGAATTACCACCGATGCATTAGTTGCTCGATTCAGGGAGATTACCGCACTTCGCTCATTATATTCGCTCCGTTCGTAATGACGAGCTTTGTTGTGGGATTGCCGCACTCCATTACATTTCGCTTCCCGAATATACAACCATCTGGACGCAGCGAAATGACAGTCGTTGTTGTTTTAAAAGCAATGTCATAAAAGCAAAACATTGAACCTTCAACCATTAACATTCATCATTAGCTCCCTATC
>JBEPWP010000251.1:0-3394 GCA_041642355.1 Fodinibius sp.
TGTATTTCGGGGCTTTTTTAACTCCGGTGAATACTATAGTATACTCACAGGGCACGGTGTGCTACTGGCTCTTATTTTCACAACTTTTTTTATTGCAGGTCTTTTCGTTTGGGGGGTAACACGAAGCTTGGAACGAGAACCTGAAAATATAACGTACACCTGGTCGTGGTTTTGGCTGATGACGATTGGATTAGTGATGGCCACAGTTGCTATTCTGGGTGGACTTGTGCCTGACAGTTCTATCAGGGCTGCTGTTCTTTATACTTTTTATCCGCCATTGCAGGCACACCCCTTATTTTATATTGGGTTAGCACTTGTGCTGGTAGGCTCGTGGATGGCTGGCGCTGATTGGTTTTGGTCATATCGTAAATGGCGTGCCGAAAATCCCAATGAACGAGTGCCTATTCTTACCTTTATGGCTCTCTTCACGATGCTGATGTGGTACGTCTGTACCATAGGATTGGCACTCGAGGTTGTAGGCCTGTTAATTCCATGGTCGCTTGGCTGGGTTACCGAAATTGAACCCTTGTTGCCAAGAACGCTTTTCTGGTTTTTTGGGCACGCAGTGGTCTACTTTTGGTTGTTGCCGGCTTATTACGTGTGGTATGCGATTCTCCCCAAACTATCGGGCGGACGCTTGTTTAGTGATGCTATGACACGCATTGTCTTTATTATTTTCCTATTACTCTCTACGCCAGTAGGGTATCACCATCAATATGCTGATGCTGGTATTTCGTTAGGATTTAAATTTTATGCCATGGCAACAACGATGCTTTTGTTGCTACCCAGCTTAATAACTCTTTTTACTGTTGTAGCCAGTATGGAACATGGTGCTCGTCAGCGTGGGGGTAAAGGATATCTCAAATGGATTGGCAAACTGCCGTGGGGCAGCCCCGCTTTTGCAGGTTGTGCCTTGGCGGGTATTATGTTTGCCGCAGGTGGTTTTAGCGGGATGATCAATGCCGGAATGAACGTTAATATTCTTATCCACAATACGTTATGGGTTCCCGGTCACTTCCACTTAACGGTGGGAACGGCTGTGGCCTTGACGTTTATGGCAATAACTTATTGGTTGCTTCCACAGTTGACAGGTCGCAAGTTAAAGCATAAAACGCTGGCACTTATTCAGCCTTACGCTTGGTTTTTAGGAATGACGCTGATGTCTAATGCAATGCACCGAGCAGGGTTGGCAGGCGTACCCCGTCGTACAGCTGAACCACAGTACAGTGGATTCGAATTCGAGCCCATTTTTGGAACAATGGCTGAAATGGATTGGCAGATTGCCATTGGGGGAACGATCCTTACGATTTCATTGATCCTATTTCTTTGGGTTGTGATTGCCTCATGGCTGGCAGGTACAAAATCTGATAAACCAGTTGATGATTATATTCCGAAGCCCCTTTCTGGTGTTGAACATACACCGGCTATATTGGATAACATGAAACTCTGGTTTACATTGGCGCTTGTGCTGGTAATTCTGGCTTACGCCTTCCCACTGTGGGAGATGGTGGCAGACGGAATATTTGAGCCCGGCGCATTGCCAAGACCATCTTGATAAATTAAATTTGTTAGATGAACAAAGTCCTTGTCTGTTTATTATTTTGAACGGACAAGGGCTTTTGTTTTTATAGAAGTATTGTTAATGATTAAATAGCTCAACAGGAAGTTATGACTGAAGAACAATCCAATGGCTCCACAAAACGGCTAGTAAAAATTTTGGTTATTGTGGGAATTGGAATTCCAGTGTTGGTGGAATTGATGACCCTTTTTAATTTGGTTAATGTTCAAATTTTTGAGGGCGAAAATGAAGTTGATAGCCAAGAATTTGAGATCGAAGATGTTCGTGGTTTTAACGAAGGAGATACATTATTTTCTAATCAGGCGGCTATAGTTATCGATGAACTTCTTGTAAAAGTAGACGCTCAAGAGTGGAAATTTGTTTTGGGGCTAAGTTCCACCGACAGTATAAGTCAGGATAAACTAAAAATAGGCGTTGACAGCCTTAGCTTACAAAGCAAAAAAAATCTACTTGCCAATGATAGTAATAGTTGGAAAGTAAAGCAGTCGGTACCGGCTCAAGTATATGGCGAATGGTTATTACCCAATGGTGATATACCAACGATGCTATTTATAAGCATTTATCAACAAACAGGAGAGGATTCCCTGAAGAAGGTAACACAGCAAGTCCCTTTAGATAAGATTCCCGTTCGCTACAATCAAAATTAGAGACAATCTACTTGTGTAGCAGATTCATATCTCTTGAAGAGTTTCCTACTACCAGCAGGCTACTTGTTGCCATAGCCACGGCGGCAAATAGTGGATTTATTGTCCCTGCAATAGCGAGGGGTATCGTGATAATATTATAGAGAAAGGCCCATCCCAAGTTTTGACGAATCCGGGTTTTGGTTAATTTTATAGCTTTAAAGGTGGCAGGTATAAGGTTTAGTCGATCTCTGGGGATTACAACATGAGCAGAATCTGCCGCAATGGCTGTGAGATTCCCAAACGCAATGCCAAGGTCAGCCTGTGCTAGGGCAGGGGC
Source organism: Fodinibius sp. (assembly GCA_041642355.1). GTDB lineage: Bacteria > Bacteroidota > Rhodothermia > Balneolales > Balneolaceae > Fodinibius. The sequence continues at coordinate 2,543 of JBEPWP010000251.1, forward strand.
ATCGTTGCTGCCATCACCAACCATGGCGATGCGGCCAAATTTTCGCAGCTCTTCAATAATATTTGATTTTGAGTCAGGACGTGCTTCTGTAAAAAGAAAATCGGGATTGAGCTTTTTCTGGATAGCATCTCCAGCCTCCTTGCTGTCTCCAGTGATGATCGCCACCTTTTTTCCTTCGGCTTGTAAGTTATGCACAATTTTAGAGGCCTGATTACGTATTTGGTCTCCTACAACTAAGATACTCCGTACTCGATTATCCCATCCTACAGCAACCGGAACATTACCCTCATTTCGATTGGAGTTAATTTTTTGCCACTGTTTCTTGGTGATTTTGAGGTTGTTACTAATCCACTCAGGTTGGCCCACCCAAATCTGTTTCCTATCAATTTGGCCGCTTACGCCCCTTGACTGTGAAGTAAAATTATTAACCTCATTTTTAGAGGAAATACTTGTGGCAATAGGTTCAGCAATGGGGTGAGAAGCATATTGTTCGATGCGAGCAGCATAATTAAGTGCCTGGTCATTTTCTCCTTTGTCTAAGAGTTGCATCGTACCCGTAGTTAGAGTTCCGGTTTTGTCAAATGCAACAGTTGCGGTATTGGACTGTTCTTCAAATACGGTTGCTGTTTTAAAGATAATTTCATGTTCCAGTCCACTGCGAATACCCGAGGCAATAGCAAGAGGAGTTGCTAATCCCAGAGCACAGGGACATGAAACAATAAGTACTGCCAGCGATGCAAGCATAGATTCTGTAGTTCCATCACCAATATACATGTGGTAGCCAAAGGTGATGAATCCCAATATTAAAACCGCGGGTACAAACCACGCCGCTATTCGATCTGCAAGCCGTTG
>JBEPWP010000252.1:0-3379 GCA_041642355.1 Fodinibius sp.
CAAGATAGGCTGCCGGCGCAATCCCGGAAAGCGAGCCTGGAACTGACTTCGTATCTCAATATCCTGCGGATCGATCTCTGGCAACATTGACGATTCGGTATCCTGTTGCTGTTGGGCAAAAGCAGATGTTGCTATTCCAATACCAAGCAGCGTACATATAAAGATTGATAATATTCGTTTCATAAAAAATCAGTCATACAATAGAGCTTAAAAAATCAGTATTAAAGGTACTAATTTTTTAGCAACGATTAATGTCTCAATTCAGGGAAATTTATACCCCATTTAGGGCCATCTGTTTCGAATAACGCAAAAAGAATAAGAGAATTGCAATAAGCCTAAAGACACTTCAAAAAGTCCTCAATAAATGCCGCACCATAACCTTTCATACAACCGGTTCACCGGCCTTAGTTGATCGAAGCTTGTCAATAAATAAAAATACAGGTGTTACACCTGAAACAAATAGCACCATTACGCCGTGGGTTACCGTAGCGTAAGCAATACCGGTAACCGCCGGCACGGCAAACAATACCAACAGCGACTGTTTTACAAAATAGTGATAGGTACCTAGTCCACCAGGTGACGGAATGGCAATACCAATTGCAGAAATAACCGTTATCACAAGGGCGTCAAGCATATCCAAGTTATACGCCTCCTGCATATCAAACATCCAGAATGGTATATAAGTCATTAGTGTATAACACAGCCAGATAAAGAAGGTATAAAGGATAAACAGCCACCATCGTTCTACATCTCGTGCGGCGAGCAATCCATTGCGAAACATAATAAAAGCCTTTTTAGCTTTAAAAACCCACTTCCGGAGCACTTCAAACTTGGTACTTAGATATACAACGAGTTTAACCAACAGTAAGCCAATACCAATAGCAGCTGCCAGTAAAAAGGCCACCCATAAATACGTCAGAAAACTCGATTCATTAGTCAGAAAATTAATGGTTTCATCCCCGAAAATTTGACGCAACAAGTTCATATCGGCAATCACGTACACCGAAACGACAACCATCAAAAAGGCCATTACTGCAATATCAATCACGCGTTCCAGCACGATTGTCCCCATCAACTTAGAACTGCTCAATCCCTCTTTTTTACCCACATAGACCGGCCGGGATACTTCTCCAAAGCGTGGGCCAACAAGATTCATCATATACCCAACCAATACTCCCGATATTAATGTGATTCGGTCAAGTTCTTGTTTATCCTTCTCAATAAACAACCGCCACCGCTCGGCTCTAAAGATATGACTAAACAATGCCGTAACTGCAAATGGAAATAACCAGCCAAACTGGATATTCTTCGAATACTCCCACACTTCCTGCAACTGTACATTGCGAAAAGCCAACCATAGAAAAAGAGCCCCCAGTGATAAAGCGAGCCCAATCTTAATTACTTTTTTATACATTAATTTCTAACAGTCTGTTAGTTTCGCATGTCAACTTTTTCGGCGCCCTCGGGATAGCTAAGCCCAAACATCCCTTCCTCCGGTTTTATAAACTCCCCTTCAGAAAAAGTAGTCGTAATGACATTATCAGAAGGATCTACAGCTATAATCTTTTGAGGCGTTCGATCTTTCGAAAGAAAGAGTTCTACCTTTTTGTAAATAGCAAAAGGATCATCAGAAGTTAGCAAGATATAAATTTCGTCTTGTCGCTCTTGCTGCTTTTCTACAGAAAAAGTAGAATCCACTCCATTCAAAATCCGGGAAGGAGCAAAATCGTCATCTTCAGGAGCGTACTTACTAATAATCACCCGATTTCTATCCTCATCATAAACCATTGAAGTTTCACCATCGACAACCACCGACTTGTTGTCGGCATGTACCTTATACTCCTGATTTCCAACCCAAATACGTCCACTGCTGGCAACCGTATCCTGGGTATAGGAATCTATTGTTTGATGATGAAATTCAGCTTTAAAAATGGAACCATCCTCAAATGTCTGTTTTAGCACAGAAAAGGGGGATTCTTGCCCCAATACCAACGAAGGCACCCCCAAACCAACTATTAATACAACTAGAACTGCCCTTAGCTTATCGATCAAATTCGTCAAGATCATCTAATAATTCTTCTAATTCTTCTTCATCTTCAACTAACACATCGCGCGCCGTACTGCCTTGGTATGGACCTACAACCCCGGCATTGTACAACTGATCAACAATTCTTCCGGCTCGATTATAGCCAATTTTAAGCTTACGCTGCAGCAGCGACACTGATCCCTGCTGGTGCAATACAATAACTTTAGCAGCAGCTTCAAACAGCTCGTCAATATCATCGAGGGGATCGGGGATGTCACCGCTTGACGATGTCTCATCCTCTAAAACAGGTAATTCATACTTATTATTGTATCCCAGCTGATTTCCAATGAAATCAGTAATCTTTTCGACTTCCTCGGTAGATACAAACGCATTCTGTATACGCGTCATGCCTCCACCGTTGGTAAACAGCATATCGCCACGACCAATGAGCTGATCGGCGCCGCCCGTATCAAGGATTGTACGCGAATCCACTTTTGAGGCCACCTGATAGGCAATACGTCCCGGGAAGTTTGCTTTAATCGTACCCGTAATCACGTTCACCGACGGTCGCTGCGTCGCCACTACTAAGTGAATCCCAACCGCACGAGCGAGCTGTGCCAAACGAGCAATCGGCTCCTCAATATCTTTTCCGGCCGTCATCATCAAATCTGCCAGCTCATCTATAAGAACTACAATATAGGGCAGATGGCGGTGCCCTTCGTCCTCATCGAGCTCCCCATTATCAAACTTTTTATTATATGCCCGGATATCTCGAACCATTCCATCCTTCAGCAGATCATAGCGCTCATCCATTTCTTTAGTGAGACTTTCCAGCGTTTCCTTGGCCGCCGAGGTATCCGTAATAATAGGCTCTTCGGCACCGGGCAATGTAGCTAAAAAGTGCTTTTCAATTTTCTGAAATAGTGATAGTTCAATCTTCTTTGGATCTACCATTACAAACTTCAGATCGTCGGGATGGCACTTATACAACAGGCACGTGATAATCGTATTAATCCCAACCGTTTTCCCCGATCCCGTAGCACCCGCAATAAGCAAGTGCGGCATCTTGGTCAGATCAACCATAAACACTTCGTTTTCAATGGTCTTCCCAAACGCCAACGGCAGTTCAAAATCACTTTCTACAAATTTCTTTGTATTGATCACCGACTTAATAAATACTGTTTCTCTCGATCCATTGGGAACCTCAATTCCCACGGCCGAACGACCGGGAATAGGTGCCATAATACGCAATCCCTTTGCCGCCGTTGCCATTTTCAAGTCATTCGCATAGCTCTCAATCTTACTGATTTTTACATCCGGTGCCGGATCGAGTTCGTAAAGCGTAACGGTCGG
>JBEPWP010000253.1:0-3376 GCA_041642355.1 Fodinibius sp.
TGCTAAAGAAAACAATGCTGAGGTTTCATTCTCCAAGGGTAATATCTTAGATCCCCATAGCATTTCTGTTGACAGTTCTTTTAATCTAGTTGTGTCCAACCCGCCTTATATTCCATCTAGCGAAAAGCAGATCCTAGAGCCACAGGTTAAAGACTATGAACCGGCTGAAGCACTCTTCTTTGATGATCTTGAAAAAATGTACCTCAGTATCATTACATTTGCCGATGAAAACTTGACCCCAAGTGGCCATCTTTATTTAGAGATTCACGAAAATTACAGCCAACAATTGCTGGACCTTTTTGACGAAAAAAACTGGGCAGCACACATCGAAAACGACTATGATAAAAAGCCACGTTTTATCATAGCCCACAAGTGTTAGTTAGCACATCTTTTCTGCGTATTTATCCCTCTGAACCAATTAAATAATTTGGACTATTTACTCCATAATATTCATGTGGATAACTTGTGGAAAACTTTTTTATCCCCCGATTAGACATATTACTTTTAGGCAAAATCTTTGTTAGCGCAACATAATGTACTGTCAAGTGGAATTTGATAGAAATGTGCATAAAACACTAAGTTATTGCGAGCCATACATTTAAAATGTTCAGAGCAATGTGGATAACTTTTACGCGTGCGGGTAATATTTTTTTGACATCTGTCCTCGAAATTATCATCTTCGTTTCACACAAAAATAGGACAGCACCAAATCGTGTGGATAACTGTAGGGTATACTAAGTAATAATTTTTTAATTTAGAGGAGGTTAAGGGACGTTGAGTAATATTTCTTCCGAGGCTGCGTGGGAACAGTGCTTAGAAATTATAAAAGACAACATCAGCTACCAGAAGTTTAAGTCTTGGTTCGAACCTATCGAACCGGTAAAACTAGAAAAGAATACGCTAACCATACAAGTTCCCAGCCAGTTCTGGTACGAATGGCTAGAGGAACACTATTATGGGATGTTGCGATCTACCCTTGCAAAAGTATTGGGCGATGATGGCAAGCTTGAATATTCGGTAGTTCTTGAAAAGTCTGATGATAATACAGACAACAGATCAGTGCGGTTGCCGCAGCGCCCCATGCCGCCAGAAAACAACCAAAACCAGGGCCAAGATATTAAAGGATATTCCGAATATAGCCCGGGAAAAATTGAGAATCCTTTTGTGATTCCCGGAATTCAAAAAACAAAGATCGATTCCAATTTAAACTCCAGCTATGTATTTGATCGATATATTGAAGGAGATTGCAATAGATTAGCTCGATCGGCGGCAATGGCCATTGCTGAAAATCCTGGCAGTAGCTCATTTAATCCATTCTTTATTTATGGTGGTACTGGACTTGGCAAAACCCACCTCATACAAAGTATCGGTAACAAGGTGAAACAAGAACACGGAAATGATCTTGCCGTTCTTTACATCTCTTCCGAAAGCTTTACCAACGAATTTGTACAGGCGATTAGAAATAACCGCGCCAGTGAGTTTACCATGTTTTATCGACAGATTGATGTGTTAATTGTCGATGACATTCAATTTTTTAGCGGAAAGGAAAAAACCCAGGAAGAGTTTTTCCACATTTTCAATGCACTTCATCAGGATGGGAAGCAAATTATCCTGAGCAGCGATCGGGCACCTCGTGAAATTCCCGATATCGAGGAACGACTTATTTCACGATTTAGCTGGGGACTTAGTGCCGACCTACAGGTACCGGAATACGAAACACGGTATGCTATTTTGGAACGCAAAGCCTCAGACAATGGAATTGAGTTATCACATCAAGTGCTCGAATTTATTGCGCACAATTTCAAATCCAATGTACGCGACCTGGAAGGTGCTATTATTAAATTACTAGCTTTTGCGTCACTCCAACATGTGGATGAGATTGAACCACAGATGGCCAAGCGGGTACTAAAAGATATGATTCAGGAATCACAAACAACGATTTCGATTGAACAGATACAGGAATATGTTTGTGATTATTTTGGTATTGATACGAATAAAGTTCGTGAAAAAACCCGCAAGCAAGAAATTGTAGAAGCGCGTCAAATTGCGATGTACTTGTCGAAGCAGTTTACCGATTCAAGCTTAAAAACAATTGGGCTCCATTTTGGCGGACGCGATCACTCCACCGTTATACATGCTATTTCTACGGTTGAAGAGCGCATGCAAACAACGGCCAAGCACAAACGCATTGTAGACGAATTGCACCAAAAAATTGAAGTATCTACCCTATAAATATGGATCGGCTGACGCTTAAAGGACTCCAATTTCGGGCTTACCACGGTTACCACCAATGGGAGCGCGAAGAGGGTAACGATTTTGAGGTCGATCTCATATTCTTGGCTAATCTGCAGCTGGCCGGCGAACGGGATTCGCTTGGTGATACTATTGATTATCAAAAAGCAGAAAGCATTGTCCGGTCGGTGATGGAAGGAAAATCTGTAAAATTGATTGAAACATTAGCAAAACGGATGGGTGATGAACTATTTCGAAGCTTTCCTAAAGCTGATCGACTGGAGGTTGCGGTACGCAAACTTTCCCCTCCCCTAAAAACAGAAACAGCTCATTCAGAGATTTGTATGCAATGGCAACGGTAGTTGTAGCACTGGGATCAAACGTGGGCGACCGGCACCAACACCTGATGGATGCCGCCGACTTTTTGGAAAATGAGTCCGTATATAACCTGCAAAAGTCCTCTATATATATTACCGAACCGGTGGGCCCTTCGAACCGTGATTTTTACAATGCCGTAGTAGTAATGACAACTAACGATAATCCCAGGCCGCTGATCAAGAAGTTTAAAGAGTTTGAACAGCAGCACGGTCGCAGCAGCGATCAGCCCAAATGGAGTGCCCGCACCATTGATCTCGATATTATTTCGTATGGCGACTTGGTGATTCAAACGGATAGTCTTATCATTCCGCATCCCGAATATCAGAAACGACTCTTTGTATTGACGCCCCTGGCAGAGGTTATACCTGATTGGAAGGATCCCAAAAGCGGAACTTCTATTGAACGGCTAACGTCCATAGCACCTGAGCTGAGACTTGAAAAAACAGACCTACGTTGGTAACCATGGAGAATGAATTCGATTTTATTGCCATTGAAGGAGTCATTGGGGTAGGCAAAACATCCCTGGCAAAACTATTAACTGAGCGTCATAATGCGCGCCTTGTTCTTGAGCAATTTGAAGAAAACCCATTTCTGCCTAAGTTCTATAAAGATCGGGAGCGATACGCCTTCCCCACCCAGATGTCATTTTTAGCCAGTCGTTTTCAGCAGCAGCAGGATATGCTGAGCAAGGATCTTTTTCAACAGATGACCATATCGGACTATATTTTTGAGAAAGATCGTATTTTTGCACGACTTAACCTCGAAG
>JBEPWP010000254.1:0-3367 GCA_041642355.1 Fodinibius sp.
ATATTGCCAGGAATTAGGGTTGCCATTTACCGGTAACGAGTTGCCGGATGTGGAAGAGATGGTCATTAAAATGTCGGTAGGACCAGCGCAGGTTGATTATTACGAAGATACTATTACGCAACAATATGAGAGTGCGAGTGACTTTTTTGAGGACATCAAGAACCTAGGTATGGGGACGCAGATTGAGGGTCGACACCTGACATCAGATGAAAGAAAACTCTTAGTAGAACACTGGGATAGTTCTGTTGATGGAGATATAACTGTCAGCTACCATATCGTGTTTTTAGCCGTAAAGCGAGATTATAATTCCTAATTAATATCCATTGGGATTTTGCGACTGCCAGTTCCATGAATCGCGGCACATATCCTCAATATCATATTTAGCTTTCCAGCCTAATTCTTTTTCGGCTTTAGAGGGATCGGCAAAGTTTATGGCGATATCGCCGGCCCGACGATCTGTAATTTCGTAGGGAATTTCTTTTCCAGATGCTTTTTCAAATGCTTTCACGACATCTAAAACACTGTAGCCGGTTCCCGTTCCTAAATTGTAGGTAACTACTCCAGGATTTTCTTTTAGTTTTTCAAGAGCGCTTAAGTGACCTTTTGCTAAATCTACTACGTGAATATAATCCCGAACCCCTGTTCCGTCGGGCGTAGGATAATCATCCCCAAAAACAGAAAGCTTTTCGAGTTTACCTACGGCAACTTGTGTAATGTAAGGCATTAGGTTGTTGGGAATATCATTGGGATCTTCGCCAATTTTTCCACTTGGATGGGCGCCAACGGGATTGAAATAGCGGAGCAAGGCTACATTCCAGGAGTCATCTGCGGTATTGAGATCCTTTAGTATTTCTTCAATAAAAAGCTTGGTACGTCCGTATGGATTTGTTGCTGAAACAGGGAAATGCTCTTTGACGGGAACTTCGTCGGGATCTCCGTAGACGGTAGAAGATGAGCTGAAAACAATATTTTTAACTCCGTGTTCACGCATTATCTCACAAAGATAAATGGTGCCAGTGATGTTATTCTGATAGTACATCAGTGGTTTTTCAACTGATTCGCCTACGGCTTTATATCCGGCAAAGTGGATCACTGACTCAATGGAATGATTACTGAATATCTCATCGAGCCCTTCTTTGTCAAGAAGATCAGTTTTATAAAAAGTGAGAGATTTGCCTGTTATTTTTTCAACGCGATTGAGGGCTTCTTGCTTGCTGTTGCTGAGGTTGTCAACAACGATAACGTCTTCCTCATTTTCCAATAATTCCACAACGGTGTGGCTACCAATAAAACCAGCTCCGCCCGTAACTAAGATACTCACAATAGTAGATGTTTGTTTTTTAAAAATTCTGATATTCTTACCTAAAAGATAGGTACAATAGGAGAGAAGTATTAATCTTGTGACTCAGCAAGATGGTTAAGTTCTTTTTGGATGGTGCTGCAGATATTACTCATTTTATAAACGGATTTTTCCAACTCTTCATCATTTGCATTATCGCTGAGCAGACATTTGGCGTGCTCATATTCATCCACCACCTCGTCGGCGCCCATCATTTGCGCACCGGGTTTTATCTTATGGCCCGCTTTTCGGAGATCCGTCATATTCCTATCTAAAAGATGAAGGCGATAATGTTCTATAAACTCATCAAAAGATGTTACTCCAGCTTCACAAAACTCAATAACATATTCTGAATCTTTAAAAAGCATATCAATAATTTTATCGGCATCGATAAACTGATAATCCATGAAAAATCTCCGTTCTTAGATGATATAATAATTTTGTACTAACGTATTTTTCTAAACAAATAATTTTGACTTAAACTAATAAATAGAAACTGAATAAGCTTGTATATTATTAGATTCTCATGTTTGATCTTTTAAGGATCTATTCATTTTGAGGTTCCTTTACACCATGTGGAGTGGGTTTGCCGTCGACCATATGAACAAAAACAATTTTATCAATTTTGATGATTGTCTCTTTAGTAAATTTTTGACGGACAACACACCGAACAGTTATTGATGTGTTACCAAACTTAACTGTTTCCATACCAATTTCAATGATATCACCAAGTCCTGCCGAGCTAACGAAATCAATTTCGGACATATACTTGGTTACAATGTTACCTTTATCAAGCTGACAAGTAACAAAGATAGCAGATTCCTCATCCACCCAGCTTAATACCGATCCTCCAAACAACGTACCATGGGCGTTGAGATCTTCGGGCTTAATTAATTTTCGACTAAAGAATTGCATAATTGTGTTTTTGGCTTCAAAATGATGTAAGGTAAAGGTAGAAAATTATAGGTGCTAATGCTTATTGAGTTTCCAAATTCATTGCGTAATAATTTTCAATAGAAAAGCCCGGCAATAAGCCGGGCTTTAAATTTACGTTAAGTTATTTACTGGCATTAATTCCACCCTTCGGTTTCATCTGCACGTCTCCATTTATTAGGTGGTGATGGTTCTTCTTTGAGTTCAATATTTTGTTCTTTAAGCAATTTCAAAGCTTCGTTAATTGAACGTTGTAATTGGGGATCTTCTCCGTTCATCACGGCAGAGGGTTTTTGCATGACCTGAATATCGGGACTAATACCTTTATCCTCTACATCCCACTTACCTTCAATGTTGAAAAATCCGCCACGGGGTGCAATCATACCACCTCCATCGATGAATTGTGGCGTATCCCACGTGCCAACTAATCCTCCCCAGGTACGTGTTCCGATGAGGGGACCAATCTCTTGCTCTCGGAACATATATGGCAACAGGTCGCCGCCTGAACCAGCACGCTCATTGATCACCATTACTTTTGGTCCCCAGAGTCCTGCCATTGGTGTTGTAAAAGGAGGATATTTATCTCCAACCTTGCTATTGAAATATCCCAGTAACTCTCGATTCATGACATCGATCATATAATCTGCCGCAGAACCACCGCCGTTATTTCGTTCATCAATAACTACACCATCTTTGCCTTGTTGTGCAAAATAGTAGCGGTTAAACGCTTCAAAACCTCCCTGACCGGTGTTTGGAAGCCAGACATAGGCAAGCTTACCATCAGACATCTCATCAACTTTTTTACGGTTGCTTTCTACCCAATTACGGAGACGAAGATCGCTTTCATTAGAAACTGGTTTTACCGATACGTTTCGGGTATCCTCCATATTGGGAGAACTGCTTACAGTCAAAATGGTGTTCCGTTCTGCCGTTTCCTCAAACAGTCGAAAAGGATTGGTCGGTGCCTCGAGGTTGTGGCCATTTACCGCTAAGATATAATCTCCTTCTTGGACATCAATCCCTGGTTGAGCAAGAGGTGCGTGTAAGTTGGGGTTCCAGTTTTCATCGCTATATATTTTTTTGATCCGATAATAG
>JBEPWP010000255.1:0-3344 GCA_041642355.1 Fodinibius sp.
GCGTGCAAACACGAAGTAGATAAATTCATCATGGTATCTACAGATAAGGCAGTAAATCCGGCGAATGTTATGGGCGCGACCAAACGTGTTGCTGAAGAAATATGCATGGCTCTTAACGGAGATTCTGCAACGAAATTTATTTCAGTTCGTTTTGGTAATGTTCTAGGGTCAAGAGGGTCGGTAGTGCCACTATTTATTAACCAAATAAAAAATGGGGGACCGGTTACTATCACCGATCCGGCCATGAGTCGTTACTTTATGACTATTCCAGAAGCCGTGTTATTGGTGATTCAGGCTGGCTCTATGGGAGAGGGAGGAGAAGTATTTGTACTTGATATGGGCGAACCGGTTAGAATATTGGATATGGCTGAAGATCTTATTCGTTTGCACGGACTTGAGCCTTATCGAGATATCCCCATTAAAATTACAGGACTTCGTCCAGGAGAAAAGCTTTTCGAAGAGTTATTAAATGCAGAAGAAGGCGTAATTGAAACCGAGCATGAAGAGATCTTTAAAGCGATCTGCAGTAGAAAGCTTTCACCATCAATGCTTGAAAAAAGAATAGATCAATTATTTAGCCAACTCGAAACGGATAATAATGATTCCGTACGTACGCTATTGAAATCAATAGTGCCAACATATACCCATACCGATTCAGAGTCGGTAAAAATGAATGGAGTCCCAAAAGTTAGAGAAGTTGACGGTCCTTTATCAATGGGATAATGCAATTAACAACATCCTTTATGGTGCCAAAAATAGTAAAAGCAGGTTATAAATAATGTCTGATTCACTTCAAAAGTTTAATGGTAATACTGATAACGAGTTAACTAAATTCGAGTATGTCCCTCATTCTAATTCACCAAATGCGGAACGTGATGGCCTTGATCCTCGAAAAATTATTGGATTACTCTTGCGGTATAAGTGGTTGATAATGTTTTTTCTTATTGCAGGGGGTACTGGGGCCTGGTTTTATGCTGATACAATAGAACCGGTGTTTGAAAGCAAGGGGTTGTTAATGATCAGTTCGAGTGGAGAAATGAAAAATGAAGAACTTTCTCAAATTATATCCCAAACTACAGGGTATGGTACCAGCTCAACACTAGAAAATGAACTCCAGGTACTACAATCGCGAACTTTCTCAGAACAGGTTGCTCAAAAACTACTATCAGAGCCACCTGGCAAGGTATATGAACTTCCACTGTTTTGGGCACAGAAAGAAAATGGTGAAAGCTATAAGGTTGGTGAAGCAACGATGGCATACAGAATAAAGAAGAATCTTAGCTTTTCGTTACCCGAAGAAGATTCTGATGTAGTTGCAGTTACTTTCAAAAGTACATCTCCGCGAGAAGCTGCAATAGTGACTAACCTTGCAATGGAGAACTATGTTGAAAATTCGACAAGACAAAATCGACAAGCAGCGACATCAACAGCTGAATTTTTAGAAAAAGAAAAAGCTGAAGTCAAGCAAAAACTTGATGAATCTGAACGCAAACTTCGTGAATTTATGGACAAAACGGGGATTGTTAAAGTTAATGAACAGACAACGGGGATGGTTCAGCGACAATCAGATGTTGAGCTTGAACTGCAACGGGCAAGGTTAGACTTGCAAACAGTGGAAGAGACTATTGCTAACCTCGAAAAGCAGCTAAATAGAATAAAACCGGGCCTTACAGACCAATTTACGGATGCTATTGGACCAAAGATTCGTAATTCTCAAGAAGATTTAGCTCGTTACGAAAGAGAGCGGACCCTGATAATTACTAAAAATCCTGGTGTATTAGAAAGAGAAAAGGTACCACCACGGCTCCAATATCTGGATAAGCAAATTGCACGACTAAAAACGGAAATACAGGAACTATCCGATCAGCTATTTACAGAAGATGACGAGTATATGGGGATGGATAGTGAGGATCGTGCACAAATTGTTTCAGATCTACAAAGCCGGTTAATGGAACTGCGTATTGAACAGAATCAACTTGTTTCAAATATCGAAGCCCTTACTGAGTTTAAAGACGAGATGAATGATGATATAGATTCTATGCCCGAAGGCATTGTTGAACTGGCAAAGTTACAACGGGATGTTAGAATAAATGAGGATTTGTATATCAATATTTCCCGCCAATATGCTGATATGTCAGTTTGGAAACAGTCGCAATTTGGATTTGGACGCGTGATTGATCCGGGTGAAACTCCAAATATTCCCGTAAGTCCTAATAAAAAAATATTACTGCTTTTAGGGATTATGCTAGGTGGATTAGTTTCGGCAGGGTTTATTTTTATCAGAGAATTTCGGGACAATACTGTTAATAATGTTGGAGATCTTAAAACAATGTATCTACCTCCTGTTACCGTAGTTCCTACCTTTGATAAAATTTCACGGAAGAAAAGAAAATATTTTAGTGTCGGTGAAGGTAAGATTCCTACTGAACTGGTGATGTTACAGGATCGGGCAAGTATTTCATCCGAAGCAATCAGGCGATTAAAAAATAACATTATCTACCAACATGGTGAGACTCCTCCCAAAACTATTGCAGTAACGAGTGCTGAAAAAGGGGATGGAAAGTCAACTATTGTGGCCAATTTGGGCATCGCTTTTGCTGAAGAAGGATTCAAAACATTGCTTGTAGGGGCTGATTTTCGGCGCCCCAAACTTGATAAATATCTGGGGATTTCAACCAAAAAAGGATTGTCGCATTATTTGGAAGGACAGCTTTCGTTTGAGGACTTAATCCGAGATACAGATCAAGTGAATTTGAAAGCTATTGTTGCCGGAGAAAACACAAAGACTCCAGAGATTTTAGGCAGTAGTATGCTATTTAAACAACTCTTGAATAAGATGGAAGAGATTTACGATGTGATTATTTTTGATACGCCACCTTTTGGAATTATCAGCGATTCAACCGCCATATTGAAAAAAGCCGAAGCGACTGTTGTAGTAGCAAAATATCGAAAAACAAACCAGGGAATGCTACTGCGTACATTGGAAGAGTTATCCAATATTCAAGCTAATATAACGGCGGTGGCTTTAAATGATTTTGATCACCGAAAGGAGACAAGCAATTACTACGGTTCGGGTTATTATCAATCGCTTTATACCAATTACGAAACGTATGCCAAATAAGAATTTATTTGTGAATCAGAAAAACAGGAAGTCACTTATTTTATCAAAATAATTAATTGTCTTTAGGAAAATCATGAGAAAAAAAATCATCTATACTATCGTTCTTTTGTTTGTGTCATTATATCCCATATCAGCATACGCCCAAATTCCCGAAGGTACCGGAGATCGGTATATCCGGGTTGCCGAGATAGGCGAATTAGCCGACTCAGTAAATGTTTGGGGA
>JBEPWP010000256.1:0-3340 GCA_041642355.1 Fodinibius sp.
GATTATACAAGACTTGGCGAAGAAATTGACAAGTGTAATCAAGCTGATGTTCAATGGTTACACTGTGATGTAATGGATGGGCATTTTGTGCCGAATATCAGCTATGGACCCAAATTTGTGGAAGCTGCAGGTAATTGTACTGATTCTCTCCTGGATGTCCACCTCATGATTGAAAACCCCGATCAATATATCGAACGTTTTGTTGACGCTGGTGCCGATCAAATCACTGTTCACCAAGAGGCCTGTCCACATTTACATCGAACTATCCAAAATATTCACAGCTATGGTGTTACTGCTGGCATAGCTATAAATCCTGGCACCTCTCTACAAACTATTGAACCTGTAATAAACGAGGTGGATCTAGTGCTATTGATGAGCGTTAATCCCGGGTTTGGAGGACAGTCGTTTATTGAAAATACTTATCGCCGCCTTCAAAAACTGAATGCGATGCGAGACGAATACGGGGCTGGATTTTTGATTGAGGTGGATGGGGGAGTCAATCTTGATAATATTCAAAAAGTAACGCAAAGTGGCGCCGATGTGCTAGTCGCAGGCAGTGCTGTATTTAGGGCTAAAAATATCCCCAAGCGCATAGAAAACCTCACCAAGAAAGCAAAAGTCGGTAAGGGGATAATGGTTTAAACAAAACCAAGTCCACTGTAGCTCATCAATCGTTTAATATTTACAATAAATTCATACAATTTCTTTATTTTCAGGTTCATATTTGTAACTAAATTTGAGGCCATTTATCGCAGATCAATCCACTATCAGCGAAGAAACATATCAAATAAAAGATGTTGAACCCGTACTTATTTTAGGCTTTCAGGATGAGCATCTTAAAAAGGTCGATCAAGCTTATCCTGAATCTAAAATAACAGCACGTGGGAATACCATCAAAATTTCGGGTCCGGATAAAGACTGCAAAAAACTGCTCGAAATTTTCAATGAGCTGGAGCGTATGGCACTCCGCAATGATGACCTTACCGAAAGCGATGTTGAGACTGTTCTGGCCCTAAAACAAAGTGACGGTGAAACCCAAAAACCTAATCCTTTACGTGATACCCGTGTTACCGGTGATTTTATCCTCAATACCCACACCGGTGAAGCAATTACAGCTAAAACACCGGGACAAAAAAAGATCCTGAAAGCAGCGGCCTCTAACGATATTGTATTTACCATTGGTCCGGCTGGAACGGGTAAAACTTATACCTCCGTGGCACTAGCAGTAAAGGCGCTCAAAGAACGAAAAGTGAAGAAGATTGTACTTGCACGTCCTGCCGTTGAAGCTGGTGAAACACTTGGATTTTTACCCGGTGATCTGCGCGAAAAGATTGACCCCTACCTGCGTCCGCTTTATGACGCGCTCGAAGATATGATTGAGTACGATCGACTGGAGATGCATCTGGCGAAAAACAGTATTGAAATTGCGCCTTTGGCCTATATGCGTGGACGAACACTCAACAACGCATTCGTGATACTGGATGAAGCCCAGAATACCACCAATATGCAGATGAAGATGTTTTTAACACGTATTGGATTTAACAGCAAAGCCATTATTACCGGGGATATCACTCAAACCGATCTGCCCCACAAACAAAAATCGGGACTCATCTCCATCCAAAGAATTCTCCAAGATATTGACGGCATTTCATTTGTCTACCTGGATGAAAACGACGTGGTTCGCCATAAATTAGTGCGGGATATTATCGAAGCCTACGACAAGTACGAAAACAAAAAGAATAAAAAATCATAAGATGGCAACCAAGGAACTAACTGCCCATCCCCTTTACGAAGGGACTTTCAGCGTTGGACTCGATAAAAAATTTAATCGCATTGATCGGGATGATCCCCCTGCCAAAGGAGCCCTGAAAATTTCACTAAATCCCTTTTTGATACAATCTGGTGATAAAAACATCCTTTTTGATGTTGGAATCGGCGATTTTGGCGAAGATACGAGCACAGATATCATCAAAAGTAACCTTGCGGAGCACGGACTCACGGAATACGACATTACCGATATCTTTGCCAGCCACCTTCACTATGATCACATTGGTGGGCTGGCCGGACGATCATCCGGGTATTGGGAACTCACTTTTCCCGACGCCAATGTTTGGGTTTCTGAAAAAGGATGGGAAAAAGTACTGACCATGGATGAGTATTATGACGATGAAAAAACGGAGTTTGCCCATTTCCTTGATGCCAAAGCAAACCTCCAATTTCTGGATGAAGAAGATGAACCCTACCCCGAAGTAAAAGTCAAAAAGATCGGCGGACATACTGAATTTTCACAAGTGCTTCTTTTTGATGATGAACAGCAAAAATATCTTATGGCCGGTGATGTGTTGGCTACCCGCGGCGAAGTAAATCGTAAATTTGCAGCCAAGTATGATTTCGATGCCGACCAAAGTATGAAAGTCCGTAAGAAACTAACTCAAAAAGCATACGAAGAAAATTATACGGTAATGGGTTACCATGATTCGCATCATCCCCTGTTTAACCTGACCGATTACGATGAACAGCAAGGCTATAAAATTGAAGCTATTTAATAATGTCATATCCAGCATTTACTGACGATATTTTTCGTTATTTAGATGACCAAGATCTGCCAGTTAATATCCAAGCAGCGGTAATACTCGGATCAGGTCTGGGTGGTTTTGCAGATGAGATTGAAAACCCTTCTACCATCCCCTACCACGACATCCCCGGTATGCCAATTTCATCGGTAGAAGGACATGCGGGAGAACTGATTTTCGGAGAAGTTAATGGAAATAACGTAATGGCGTTTTCGGGCCGATTTCATCACTACGAGGGCTTTTCGTTTGATGAAACGGCTACGCCGGTATACATCGCCAATCACCTTGACGCAAAGAAGCTTATCGTATCAAATGCAGCAGGAGCCATTAATACCTCCTTTTCGGTTGGAGATTTGATGGTCATTGAGAGTGTTATCCGGAATAATCTGGCTATTTCACCGATGGGCAACCAAAAACATCGATACCGGCACCACCAGTGGGTTCCCAAAGTCCGTAAGATTGCCGCAGAGCTCGGGCTGGTCACGCAGATTGGCAATTATATGTACGTCACAGGACCTAATTACGAAAC
Organism: Fodinibius sp.; assembly: GCA_041642355.1. Taxonomy (GTDB): domain Bacteria; phylum Bacteroidota; class Rhodothermia; order Balneolales; family Balneolaceae; genus Fodinibius. The sequence goes on from JBEPWP010000256.1 coordinate 3,103, forward strand.
CAAAGCTGAGATTCGCTCCTTCCGAAAAATGGGCGCCGATGCGGTGGGTATGTCCACGGCTACCGAACTTTTTGAGGCTGCTCGTCTTGATCTTAAAAGCACAGCTATTTCGCTCATTACTAATATGTCAACAGGAGTAACAGGCGAAAAGCTCGATCACGAAGAAGTTAAAGCTGCTGCTGATGCCCGCAAAGAGGATTTTGCCAAACTGGTTAAAGCCCTTATTGAAAAGCTATAG
>JBEPWP010000257.1:0-3307 GCA_041642355.1 Fodinibius sp.
TTCAGAAAATTATCTATTTAAAAGTGATGTAGAGATAAAACTGTGCGGTAGAAGATCTTCACTGAAATGAATGGATTCAGAATCGTCGGCGTGGTGCAGGTGAATCTGTTTCTTGGGCAGATGTTCCATAATAACCTGACGGCAGGCCCCACACGGACTACTGAATTCTCCTTTTCGAGTATGGATTTCAAGACCCATCATTTTTTTGCTGCCAAATGTTAGCGCCTTGGCAATAGCTACTCGTTCTGCACAAAGACCCATATTCCATGAGCTGCATTCAATATTAGCACCACAAAAGTAGCCTTGCTCTGTTTCCACAATAGCTGAAACGGGGAAATCTGATTCTTCTACCACAGCTAGGTCTAGAAGCTCTTTTAGCTTTTTCTTTTTGTTGATGTTAGAATTAAGTGCGGGATTTTTGAACGAAATAGTTTGAAAATCAATGCGGCTTAGTGGTTGGGCAGTAAGTTCAAATTCTTTTTCCCAACTTGGTATCATTGATGCATTTATTTCGTCCGTAAATAGTTTTTTAGGATTGTGACCTTCACTCAGGCAGTAAAAAATGGCATTTTGGGTTGCACTGATACTTAATGGATAGGAAATATTTTCTACACGTATCCCTGGAAACCATTCCCCACTTTCGCTGTGTACTACAGCTACAGAAGCCTTTTTAGAGTAGGGTACATAGTTTTGATTATAAAGGTCGTCAATATTCATTACTCTATAATTGATGACATTACCACATCCGCAATTTGTGCTCTTACTGTACTTATTTTTTCACCATAAGAGCGATACGGATAGGTTCTGTTAGTTAAAATGATAACCGCTACGTCGTTTTCGGGATCAATCCAATAGCTGGTTCCGGTAAAACCCAGATGACCAAACGTTTTATCGCTTGTCAGTGATCCCGCCGTACTATTTTTTCCACTTTTGCGATCAAACCCATACCCACGGTTGCTGTGCTTACCCTGACGCTTTGTAAACTGCTTAATTGTTGAAGCATCCAGGTATCGTTTTCCTGCATACCAGCCATCATTTAATAACATCTGGCAAAAAATGGCCAGATCTTTACCGCTCGAAAACAATCCGGCATGACCGGCAACGCCATTTAAATAATATGACCGTTCATCATGGACTTCAGCGTGGATGGTTGTGTCCCTATAAACAGTATCAATTTCAGTGGGGGGGATACGGTCAATAAAGTAGGTGCCCATTTTTTGGGGATTAAAAAAGGTAGAGGACATTCCCAAGGGATAATAAAATGTTTTTCGCAAATACCGGTCTAACGTTGTACCGGTAACTTGTTCTATGATTTCTGCGAGTAAAATAAATCCGAGGTCACTATATCGATAGTCGGTACCGGTTTTATAGGTGAGAGGTTCATTTTTAATGGCCTCAATAATTTTATGCTCTGACTTCAGCGAATCAACATAAACCCGGAAAGGGGGAAAACCAGAGTTATGGAGTAAAAAGTTTTCGATGGTGATATTCTTTTTTTCGCCACTTGAAAATTCGGGAATATATTTACCGATTTTATCTTTGAGAGCAATCTTTCCTTCCTCAACCAGCTTCATGACTGCAGCTGTAGTAGCTGTTACCTTTGTGAGTGAGGCCAAATCATAAACGGCATCCTCCTTGATTGGTTCGAGTTTTTTATACGTCTCATACCCAAACCCTTTTTGATAGGCGATCGTACCATCTTTAACAATAGTGACTACTCCGCCCGGAAAAGTGGAGTCAAAGATAGCTTCGTTCATGATGTTATTGATTTTGTAAAGTGAATCTCTTGACAACCCTGCTACTTCAGGTTCATCATAACGTAAAGCAGTTTGCGGGAGCTCTATCCCATGGTTTAGAGAGTATAATTCGGGAATGCTGATGGGGAGTTTGCCACTGATTTCAGAGCCACCAAACAAAGCGGGTACCGTACTTTCTATTTGATTGCCATTGGCTGACCATGCCATCAGTTGTACGTCAGTATCCGGTAAATCTTGAACGACATAAGGATTTCCAAAAGCAGTTAAGACTGAGGGCTTATTACGAATTAATTTTTTTATAAAAGGGAGCTGATCATTGGAAAGCTGTACTTTTTGCCCTGATTTTACATAGATAAAAGAGCCAATAATGATGAGATCTGCTTCTTGGGACTCTTTAATCATTTCCTGTTTCTCTTTCTTACTGGTACGTTGATCTAATAAGTAATCACTAATATCGGGATGATAATCTCTGAGCTGGGAGACAAAAGAAGATCCGGTATGTCCGCTTTTACCATCAGAAACTGATACCACCATTATCTTAGGATATTCTGATGCCGGAATTGGTAAAATGTCATCCTCATTTTTAACCAATGTCAGTGATTTCCTGCTAATTTCTTCAGCAATTAATCGATTATTGCGGGTATTTATTTTGTTACTTAACGAATCAATATCAATTTTTTTGTTTTTAAAAAGCCCCTTCTTCTTTTTCCATTGGAGAAGTTTGCGAACAGAATGATCGATGCGTTGCTCTGATAGTTTGCCAGACTTAACAGCTTGTTCAATTTCTTTTATGGCTGTTAACTCATCCGGACTCAGTAGCATCAGGTCGACACCTGCTTTTAGAGCTTTTACGACAGCTTCGCCAGGAGAAAAATGGGAGGAAATACCATGCATATCCAGCCCATCACTTACTACAACGCCATCAAATTGAAGCGAATCTCTAAGAATACGGTTGAGTACCGTGGCGTCCATGGTAGCAGGCAAAGTAGAGTCGGAGCTAATTTTAGGAAATGAGATGTGTGCGCTCATTACACTGTTTACCCCATTGTTGATAGCCGAGCGAAAGGGAGCTAGTTCGACGGTATCGAGCCTAGCAAAATCATATTTAATAACCGGCAACGACAGGTGAGAATCGATATCTGTATCACCGTGCCCCGGGAAGTGTTTGACAGTAGGAATAATTCCTTCAGATTGTACGCCTTCGACAAACTTATTCCCATATTTGGCTACAATACCGGGGTCACTCGAAAATGAGCGTACATTGATGACCGGATTTTTTGGATTATTATTAACATCCATGACTGGGGCAAAAATCTGTTGAACACCCAATGCTTTAGCTTCTTGTGCCGTAATTTTACCTTTCCAGTAGGCATAGTCGGGATTTTGCGTTGCTGCAACTCCCATAGCGTGAACAAAGCGTGTGGCACCATCCACCCGCATGGCAGCTCCATACTCCATATCTTGGGAAATCCATAGCGGAATTTTCGAGGCACGCTGGAGTTTATTGGATAAAACTGTTTGGCCGTAAACTGTGCCATTAAAGAAAACCA
>JBEPWP010000258.1:0-3298 GCA_041642355.1 Fodinibius sp.
GACTCCCGGAAATGCAAGATCGGGGACTGTATTAAAACACGGTTCTTTGGTTTGGTATCTCCTTGATCGCAGAGGGGATTATTATATACGTTTGACGGATGAACAGCATCCCAACCTTGCCGCCTTTAACGGTATTGAGCGCTTCCCCATTGACCCCAAATGGAAGATAAAAGCAGAGTTTAAGCCTTTTGAAAACCCTAAGCCGATTACGGTCCCCGATGTATTAAATGAAGGCATGCCCGATACCCTTTACGGAATGCTGGAATTTTCGTTTGACGGTAAAGAGTATAGCTTGGCACCGTTAAATCATCCCGGAAAAGACGATAAATTTTTTATCATTTATGGGGATAAAACAAATGGCGAATCGACTTATGGCGGGGGAAAATATATCTATATTCCCACCCCCAACGAGGAAAATGTCACCTATATCGATTTCAATAAATCTTACAACCCACCTTGCGTATTTACCGAATATGCAACATGTCCACTACCGCCGACCCAAAACCGTTTACCTATAGCTATTCCAGCAGGAGAAAAAATGTTTGATGACATTCAAACGTATTAATATGTCCAAATCAAAAGATCGCTTTTCTAAGCAAGCTGATCTCTACGCAAAATATCGACCTGGTTATCCTGAAGAGATGTTTACCTTCATTTTTGAACACCTAAATCAAAAGAAAATAGCATGGGATTGCGCTACTGGATCTGGACAGGTAGCCCATTATCTATCCAATTATTTTGACAAAATTTTTGCTAACGATATCAGTAAAGAGCAGCTTAGTTACGCCCCTAAAAAGTCTAATATTATCTACCAAAATACTCGGGCAGAAGATTCCAAATTACCCAATGACACTTTCGACTTAATTACCATTGCACAGGCTATTCACTGGCTTAATTTTGATCAATTTTATGATGAAGTGCACAGGACTGCTCGCAAAAATAGCTTATTGGCGGTCATTGGCTATGGTATGATTCGGATATCTGATGCGATTAATCCCATTATTGATGAACTGTACGAGGAAGCTTTTGGACAGTATTTCAATAAAAATAGAACGTACCTCGATAAACAATACCAAACGATTCCATTCCCCTACGACGAGATTTCAGCTCCTGATTTTAAAATCACCTATCAATGGTCGCTCAGCCACTTGAAAGGGTATTTTAACAGCTGGTCGGCCATACAAAAAATTAAGACTGAACAAAATTACAATCCGGTTGACAAAACCATTTCTGAGCTAAACTCAAAACTATTTGATACCAAAAACATACAAGTAAATTTTCCAATCTTTTTACGACTGGGTAGGATTCATTAACCAGCCAGCTCGTAAAGCATTTCAATCTCCTGTGGCCAGCGTTCTGTATTGGGTGTTTCAAGAATCATCGGGATATCATCAAAGCGTTCATCTTTCATTAACAGTTCAAAACCCTTGAGTCCAATCTGCCCTTCCCCAATATTGTCATGGCGATCAACCCGGCTGCCTAGTTCTTTTTGTGAATCATTAAGGTGTATGCCTTTTAAGTACTCCAAACCAATGGTATCTTCAAAATTTTGCCACATTGCATAGAATCCCTTCTCGGTTGATAGATCATATCCAGCTGCAAAAGCATGACAAGTGTCAATACACATTCCTACCCTGCTTTTATCATTTACGCCATCGATGATTCGGGCCAGATATTCAAACTTAAATCCTACACTAGTTCCCTGTCCCGCTGTATTTTCAATAACAGCTGTTACACCCTCAGTTTGATTAAACACCCAATTCAACGATTCTGCATTGCGATCCAAGCACTCCTCAACACTCATTTTATTGAGATGATTGCCCGGATGAAAATTGAGCAGCTTAATCCCCAATTGTTCGCAACGCTGTATCTCATCCAAAAAAGCAATACGAGATTTTTTGAGTTGATCTTTTTCCGGATGTCCCAGATTGATTAAATAGCTATCATGTGGCATCACATAATCCATCGAAAAACCAAATTCCTGGCATTCAGATTTAAAACCCTCAATATTTTCCTTACTAAGAGGTGGGCCTTCCCATCTTCGCTGGTTCTTAGTAAATAAAGCAAAAGCCTTTGCTCCTATTTCGTGGGCTCTCCTTGGTGCATTTTCAACTCCACCCGCGGCACTTACGTGTGCTCCAATAAATTTCATAGGATAAATTAGTCAGTTAAATATTCATTAAAATAGAAGGGAAATAATCTATAAACACGGGCAAATGCAACTTAGTCTATACTGATGATTATTTTATTTCCAAGCTCCCAATATCAATCCCATAATAGTAAAAGCCACAGTCCAATAACCACCATTTATGAATATATATTTCCATGATTTTTGCTCATAAAGACTATTTACAGCCAGGGCAAAAAAGACCCATCCGAACCCTGCTAAGAAACCATAAAAAGCTCCCATTTGAGCATTCATCATCTCGGCAGCCTCTGGTGATCCCGTTAGAAACACCGCGAGGTTAAATGCCATAATAAGTTCAAACAAAAAAGCGAAGCCAAATATCTTTGCCATATTTCCTTGCTGAATTTTCTCTTCGGATAATCCAACTGCACTCATCCATGCCTTACCAAAAAGTGGACCATACCAAAGCCATCCCACCAAAAACGTTGAAAGCGTAGCAACCAAAACTGCCCATATATTAATTGTTGAAAAACTCATAATCACATCCCCTTATTAGTAATTGATAGTTGACGAAAATTTAATAAAGAGCCAATAATTTTAATAATTAATTTAGGTAATCCTTTTGAGATCAATGGTTTAAAATAATCGCCTGATAATTATGTAAGGACTCCTCCTACAATATTTAGCATTAATAGGTTACAGGATTAAAAGGTTAAACGCTACGAGAATTGCTCGATAAAAAGAAGTATTTATTAAAAGGCTTTTCAATAAATACAGTAATAATGTATTCAAAAATCATCATATGGGCGACGCTATTATTCTGCATACAGGACCAATTATAATTCTGCTTTTCCTAGGACTCGGTTCTTTGTTACGCTATTTCTGGAAAATTATAGGACATTCCATCTAACCCTTTTGACTTTGATAACCCATGGAAACCATTTTTAACGGGTTACAACGTATTTTAAAACGCATCATTCAGTTTCCAGCTACAGCACTTGGATGCAGCCTTATTTTAGGGATTATCGGATTTTTACTGGCCACGAATCTACGAATTGATACCGACCTTTCTGAGCTTATACCCGAAGATTATCCAAGTGTACAAGCACTGCAAAAGCTTCAAGAACAAGTGGGCGCGGAGCACGAAGTGGCGGTAATTATTGAAAGTCC
>JBEPWP010000259.1:0-3292 GCA_041642355.1 Fodinibius sp.
GAGGCTTCCAGGTTGGCCATCAAGGTTGGATTGAAATAATGCTTCAGGATAGATGGAATCAGAGCCGGTTCACCTGATTTTTCCGATACCCTGTTCCAAAAATCGGCAGGAGTCATACCGCCGGGGGCAAAATTGACCATAAAGGCGCCCATGCCGAAGGCACCGCAGGTGAATAACGGTATACCTTTCCGGGCAACAATGAGTTCGCTTTTGTCTTTTACCTCTTTTCCTTTGTCGATATCGATGGCACCCAGATACAGATCGCAGCCATCGAGGAATTTCTCGATATTGTCAACCGTAATACCCTCGGGATAAAGCTCGAGTTCTACATTGGGATTAATCCCCTTGGCCCACTCAACGTAAACATCGATCTTGGGGCGATCCATGGTTACCCCGAGCGCTCCCCACTGACGGTTCATATCAGGCGGATCAAAAATACCGTTCTCCGCCAGTCGAAACCGGTGCACCCCTGACCGGACAAGGGTCATGAATGCTGCTCCGCCAACTCCTCCAAGACCTGAAACAGCAACAATCGGACCGTCAAGCGCTGCAAACGCCGTCTCACCCAAAAGTGCTTTTGTACGCTGACTATAATCCTGTTGCATGCCTTCTCTTCCTCTGAGTTGTCATCCCGTCATTTATTTATATAAAGCAAAAACTCAGTAATCCTTTCGATACTCTCCCGGCTTGCCGGCAAAGCATACAGCATCATCGGCAAAAACAGGATAATTCTTAATCGAAAACCAATAAAATGTTCTCCTGGAAAGCCTGTCAAATCGACTTTATTCTTTAAAATAACAGCAAGTTGCCGATTGACCTCTGGCATGAACAGATCGGCGATCCGAATATTGCAGATGCCATTCCCGACAGGCTGGTGCATAGTCCACATAAAAAAACCTTAACGGAGATTCTATGAGAAAAAAAGAAAGCAAAATTGACGTAAACAGCAACGACAAGGTAGGGAATAAATAACAGCGTCGCTTCGCTCCGATTATCCGGCCGCCATCATCTGGAATCAGTGGCCGAGCTAGCTGAATGCTAAAAGCTGCATGTAAATTGACATAAAATAGTTATTGTTATATAATTGTTGGTATAAAATCTATATGCCTAGAAAAACGAAATATACCAGAGAATTAGTTGTAGAAGCAGGCTTGGCTCAGCTTGAAGAAATTGGTTGGGAAGGGTTTACCCCAAAGCGAGTGGCAGAATGGCTTGGCTGTTCGACGATGCCCATTTTCCATCATTTCGCAACCATGGATGAGTTCAGGAAAGCTGTGCTCGATAGTGCATGGAACCTTCTAATAGAGTACTCATCGCGCAATTATACAGGAGATATCTGGGTAGATCAGAGTATCGGGTATGTCCTGTTCGCTCGGGATCATGGTCGACTGTTCAGCTGCATGCACTATGGATCGCCGGAAGATCTTATGGAACGTAGATACAAATTCTGGCTCGATCTATCGAAATCACAAGTAAAATATCAACCATTCGAAGACTTATCTGAGACTCAGCTTCAATGGGTCAAGCACATTCGTTCCCTTTTGTCGCACGGACTGGCTATTTCCGTCAGCACGGAAATAGCGACAGCTTGGGATAATGATGAGGTTATAAAGAAGGTGATGGCTTTGTGTAGCAAGATCTTAATCGATGGTTTCTCCATGGAGGAAGACTCTCTTAAAGAAATATCGCGTTTGCTGCCCAAAGAAACGAGAAAAAGGATTCAGGGGATATCAGTGGAAAAAAATCCAGAAGTAAGCGGGTAACACTTGCAAATCAAAAGGAGGGCATATGAAAAGATTCATACCATACTTTTCCGTTCTGGTTCTGATGGCGTCATTTTCACCAGTACCCTCCGAAGCTGATCTTGCCAAGGAGGGCAGCGGTGAGTATCGCAGCGGGAGGTCGGCCCAGCTCAGCATACTAAAGCTGGGAAAAGAGTATATGCAGATAAACTATGATGAAACCGGAATAGTGGTGGAAGCTCCGGCAAATAGTCCTTTTTACAATGCCTCTTTCAATACGATGGGAACTATTCAGGCAGTTAATGGGATTTTTACATACAGCGGTGCAGCCCTTTGGACTCGTCCGAACGGTGAAGAGATATACGGCATATTCACAGGAGAAGGAAAACTTGGAGAAGGATCGACCACATCTCTTCAAATAGTCGGCGGAAAAGGCGAATGTGCAGGCATTACCGGGAGCATGGATTTGCGATCCGGCCCTTCTGCTAAATCATCTAAACAGGGATGGGGAGTAGGAACTACGGTAGGAAAAGTGAATTGGAAAATTCCCTGATGGTGAAATGGTGCAAAATCATCTGTTTTTTAGAATTTCTAATTTGAGATTAAGTGCTTTCACCGGAGGCGGATGTAACGATTTTCATGGAATCCGCCTTTCTAGCCCCTGCCACCGCGCTACAGTGCAGATCCACAACATCTCATGGACAAACCTTATCAAACAAATTCCTGTTTTGCTGTTAGGTTTTGCAGGTGGAGCAATTTCATAGATACAGAAAAAATCTATGCTTGAGCCGTCAGTGGTAAATGCCAAAATTTGATATGGCAGTTTATGTTGAAAAGAAAAAAGCAGGGTAAAAAACAACCCTGCTTAACCTAATCTAGGCAACGAATCATTTTTTTATAAAGTGCCTATCTGGGTCCTTCATTCCCGGAGCGAAGACGGAAATGGCAACCAAAGGTTCAGTACCGATTTGTTTGTTGGCGTGGGTCTTGCCGACCGGGTTGAAATGAATGCTTCCAGGCCGAAGATCAACCCATCTGTTTTCCACAAATAATTGTCCAGAGCCACTAATGACATACAACGTCTCATCGTGTTCCGCGTGAAAGTGAGGCTCCAAACCAGCGCCTTCTGTCGATCGAACCAGAAAGACCGTGACATCATTATTCTCTGCAATTTTTATTGCTTGTGACTTCTTTCCATCTGGTAAAGGATTCTTTTCCAGCAATTCCTCAATATTGGAAAAAACTTGTTGCCGTTTTTCCATCTTGCAGGAGTTTGACATTTTCACCCCACGGCTATCGCCTTCATACGATACGTCCAGCTGCTTTGCCCTCCTACGGTAAACACACGTAAAGTCATTTTTTGCCGCTGTAAACTTGATAGTAGGCACTGGCTTCAGAGTTAGATCACCTATGGCTTCATGCTCTTCATGACCAGTGTCTAAACGGTCAACGACGAGAGTAATTCGCACTTTTTTTGTTTCGGCGTTCACCTCGTGTATTATTATTGTCCCGCGATCATAACTCATACCTGGCCATATCCCACTCCACTC
>JBEPWP010000260.1:0-2722 GCA_041642355.1 Fodinibius sp.
TTAAGGTACTGTGTTGCCTGCTCTTTTTTTAGGATGAGATATCCGCCACTACCTATAAGCAATAGTGCTAGCACGGGATATAGAATAGTAAACCATTTAACGGCAAAGTTTGAAAAATCCATAAGGGTTTATTCGTTGGGCATGTTTTCTTGAGCTATGGGTTTTTCTGCTTTGGGATTTAAAATGGAAGCGACGATAGAGAGAATGAGCGCTCCGGCAACAAATGCCAATGCATAGGTGGTGGGGATGTGATATAAATCAGTGAGCAGCATTTTAACGCCGACAAAAACAAGAATTAAGGATAGCCCATAGTGCAGATAGTGGAACAACCGCATAATTCCAGAAACGGCAAAATAAAGGGCACGGAGACCTAAAATGGCAAAGGCGTTGGAGCTGTAGATGATAAACTCGTCGCGGGTGATGGCCAAGATGGCGGGAATAGAGTCTAAGGCAAAAACAAGATCCGTAGTTTCGATAACAACCAACACGATGAACAGCGGTGTGGCAATAAGCCGCCCCATTTTCCGGATGAAAAATTTGGAGCCGTGATAATTTTTCGTTGTTGGGAAAAAGCGTCGTACCAATTTTAGAACAGGGTTCCGTTCGGGATGGACCTCCTTATCTTTTTCCATAGCCAGTTTGATGCCCGTAAAAACGAGAAAACCACCAAAGACGTAGATAATCCAGTGAAAACGTTCGAGAAGAGCTACGCCGGTAAAGATAAAAAACAGTCGCATGACCAGCGCCCCGAAAATCCCCCAGAACAAGACCTTGTGCTGGAATTCATCCGGTACTTTGAAATAGGTAAAGACCAGCAGAAACACGAAGATGTTATCAACGCTCAGGGATTTTTCAATTAGGTAGCCGGTGTAATAGTCGAGGGCCGTTTGGGATCCCATATAATAATAGATCCCCACTCCAAAAATGAGTGCCAGCGCGATCCAAACGCCCGTCCAATACAAGGCCTCTTTGATGCTAACAGCCTCATCTTCTTTATGGAGAACAACCAGGTCGACAATGAGCATCACAATGATGAACACATTGAAAACCGACCACAGAAGAATGGAATGATCCAAAACGGAGATCTATTTTGAGATTTAAAAAATAAGCCTCAAAAGTAGGTAATATTTAATAAAATTGATAGCTGGACGGCCGACAAACTATTCGACTAAAAGGCCTTCTTCCTTTTTCGTCAGTTCCGCTGGAATAGATGATAAAACTTCTTTTTTGAAAGCCTCAATAATATTTTGTTTTAGATATTCTCGGCCATAAACGATCCGTACCTTTCGACGTGGAACAGGGTCGTCAAATTCGCGTAGGTGTGCTTTGGCACATTGCCCATTGATTTGGTTCTTGGCCAGATAGGGGAGCAAAGTCATTCCAAAATTTTGTTCAACCAGCTGTTTTAAAGTCTCTAGGTTGCCGCTCTCGAATTCAATATTGGGATTATCGAGGTTATCTTTTCGAAATTTCTTGCACAGTTTAACCGTTTGATCGCGGAAACAGTGTCCTTCATTAAGTAGCCACAAATTAGTGACATCGAGGTCATCAACAGATAGGCGCTCCTTCTTGGCCAGCGGATGATCTTGTGATACATATCCTAAAAACGGTTCATAGTAGAGATCCTCTTCGAAAATGTTACCGCGATCGGCAGGCGTGGCAATAATACCAATATCGAGATGATCTTGGTTTAGTAGATCCAATAGCTCCTCGGTAACAACCTCTTCAAAGATAAGATGTACATTGGGATATTTATCCCTGAAATTGCGTAGGAAAAGAGGCAGTAAATAGGGCGCAATTGTTGGGATGATTCCAATGCGAAACGTGCCCCGTAATTCATCATCTGTCAGCGCAGCGAGATCTTCTATATGCTTAGACTGCTTGATGATTTTTTTAGCCTCATCAATAATTTTTTCCCCAATTTCAGTTGGAATAACCGGCGACTTGGATCGATCAAAAATAGTAACTCCAAGTTCGTCCTCCAGCTTGTGGATCTGCATGCTGAGGGTAGGCTGGGTTACGTACGATTTTTCAGCAGCAGTAGCAAAATGGCGATACCGGTCAACAGCAATGATATATTTTAGTTGCGTAAGAGTCATAATAAATCTATTTCAGGGCAAAATTGATACAATTTATTTGACGGAATTATACAAACTTTAGAACTTTAATTCGTGAAAGTTCGAGATTTCCTTTCAGATTAGTACATTAGCCGTGAATCACTAAACATTTGAGAGTTAACGTTTTAATAAAAAGGATAGCTACAAAAATTATGCAACAGGCGCATGTATTTATTGAAGGACGGGTACAAGGAGTAGGATTTCGTCATTTTGCACAAGTCAATGCCGAAGAAATTGGTGTTTTTGGTTGGATAAAAAATCTACCTGATGGTCGGGTAGAAGCCGTTTTTGCGGGGCCATTGGATCACATCAGGGAGATGGTAAACCGTTGTGAGCAGGGACCGGGTGCCAGCCGGGTCGATAATATTGATGTTACCGTTGAAGAGGCGGATGAAGATTATCAAGAGTTTGAGGTGCGTTACCACTAGTTTATTATATGCGTTTATTTATAGCATTACCTCTGCCAGCAGGAGTAAAAGAAAAGCTGCTTAATTTACGACAGCCTGTTAAAGGAATGCGATGGCAGTGTAAAGATCAGTTGCACCTAACCCTAAAATTTGTAGGTGAAGTTGATGAAACAACCACCGATGAGTTGCGAAAAAAAT
>JBEPWP010000260.1:2732-3286 GCA_041642355.1 Fodinibius sp.
TCCCGAAAGTAAGCATCCTAAAGTTGTTTGGGTGGGGATTGATGAAAATGCTTCTCTTAAAGAGCTGCATAAAAAAATTGAAGACCAATGCCAGATTTTCGGTATTCCCCCAGAAAGCCGATCGTTTAAGCCGCATGTTACCATTAGTCGTACAAAAAATACGCCGAAACGAGCAGTTACTTCATTTATAAATAAGCATAAAAAGTTTACTGTCCGTGATATTTCTATCCAAGAATTTGTTCTTTACGAAAGTAAGCTGCATCCTGATGGTGCCCGACACCAACGGGTTGCAACTTACATACTGAAGTCGGATGAGTAGCTTTGCTATCTTTGGTACAAATAATTCCAATCATTTTAATCTATTTTGGGAAAAGTGCAGTCTTTTTTATGGATTATTTTAAGTGTAATCGCTGGGTACATCCTGCTGGTGTTACTGATGTACCTGTTGCAGGGGCAGATGATTTATCATCCTCAAAAATCACTCTCTTATACGCCCAAAGATGTTGGGTTACCGTATGAGAATGTAACATTTACTACGGAGGATGGATTCAATC
>JBEPWP010000261.1:0-3282 GCA_041642355.1 Fodinibius sp.
GTACGACCGTTACGTGTTTTAAAAACCCTCCTAAGAGAATCTGCTTTTTTAACCGGGTTATTGTTATCGTCATGCGTATATGTTACCGACTGTATACTTCTTCCACTTGGTATATAATATCGTGATATGGTAACTTTTAAAGCTGTATTGTACGAAAGCTGGCGAACGGTTTGCACCAATCCCTTGCCAAAACTTTGCTCTCCCATAATTACAGCACGATCCATATCCTGCAGTGCCCCGGCAACAATTTCGGAAGCGCTTGCGCTACCCCCATTTTGTAGTACTACTAACGGTAAATCCGGTGCGATGGGAGATTCCTCGGTCTTAAAAATATTGTTATGCTGACTTAACCGACCTCTGGTTTCTACTACCAGCTGGTCTTTCGGCACAAATTTATCTACCGTGGCCACAGCTTCCTCCAGCAGTCCTCCTGGATTATTACGAAGATCCAGCACAAGGCCGCTAATACTCTTTTGATTCCTGAGCTTCTCCAAAGCATTACGGACTTCTTCTCCTGCATTTTTAGAGAATCGATTTAGCAAGATATACCCAATATCTTCCTGGGGACCAACAAATCCTGAATAAGCCACATTTTTTACCTCAATGCGCTGACGCTCTAACGTAAACTCAAGTGGGTTGTCGATGCCATAACGCTTAATAGATAAAGTAACGGTTGTGCCCGGTTCGCCGGTTGTTAAGTTTTGCACTTCGTCGGGCGCCATCTCTTTAACAGATACCCCGTCGACCTTGATGATAACATCGCCGGTGCGAATCCCCTTGCGATAGGCAGAATACCCCTCCATGGGGGCAATAACAACAATTTTACCTCCTCGATATCCAACATCGAGTCCTACTCCTCCATAGCTTCCACGAGTAATGATCTCCATGTTCTGGCTCTGGGCCTCATCAATCAAAACGGTATAGGGATCAAGCGACTCAAGCATCGCGTTGATCCCTTTGCGCATTAACTTTTCGGGATTTACTTCATCAACATAATGAAGCGAAACCTCGCGGTAGACCTCGCTGAAAATGGTAAAGTTCTTCTTAATGAGAAAATAGATATCCGGATTACGGACCAGCCCGACAAGAGCCAGTGATGCAATTGCCAGAATCCCGGCTATAACTATTTTTCTCAATCTATTCATTACTGATGTTTCGTGTTACTTAATCCGCAGTTTCTGCCCTACATAAATCCGCGAGCCATTCAAATTGTTTAATCGTTTAATCTGACTAACTGATACCCCAAATGAATTAGCAATATTAATCAGCGTATCATTCGATCGAACAGTATAGGATACAGAACCCCCGGTGTTTTCTGCCGATGCCAGGTAAGCTTCGGTTACATTTTTACCAGACCGCTGCTCACGTTCAATCTTTTGCTTCTTATTAAACGACATGCTATTGATTTGACGATAATACGAAACCTTTGATTTGGGTACATAAATTGCCAGCTTTTCTCCCGGACGAATGGTGTTTGAAGTATGATTCCAGGAGCGAATTTTCCATGCCCGGGTATCATACCATTCAGCAATATGCCCAATGGTATCACCTCGTTTAACTTTATAATACAGCTTTGAAGAATTTGCCGGAGCTTTAGGTTTCGAACGCTTGCGTGAAGTTTTACCACGCGGCTGATTCGTTGGACGGTTAACGGCAATTTTTTCATTGCTGCCGGGCGCCAGTGGCACCACAATTTTTTGTCCCGGATAAATAGTACTTGACAGACTTTCATTGGTTTCATACAGCGCACGTACTGATGTACCATATTTACGTGCGATATAGCCGAGCGTTTCACCACGGTTCACCGTATGCATTGCTACATTCTGGCTACGTTTTTCTTTTGGTATATCATCATAGTTTGAAGCAAGCTGACTTTTAGTTCCAACCGGTACTTTCAGCGGATACTTTGTACCAGGAGGGGTAGCCCATCGAAGCAGCTCAGGATTGTATTCTTTCAATTTTTCAGTACTGATTCCAGCCGCCTTTGCCAAATCTTCGAGTGGCATGAGTGGTGCCACTTCAAAAACCTCATAATCATACGCTTTTCCGGTATATGATTCTTTAAATCCAAACTTTTCAGGATTCATATTAATCATCGTAGCTGCTATAAAACCCGGCACATATCCCTGTGTCTCTCGTGGCAGATATGGAAAGGCAGCCCAATAATCCTCTTTCCCGGCAGAACGTATGGCACGTTTTAATCCGCGGGGACTGATATTATAATTAGCGATAGCCAAGTGCCAATCGCCCCAAATATTATACAGATCTTTAAGATGACGGGCTGCTGCACGGGTTGCTTTTTCTGGATCACGGCGTTCATCAACCCACCAGTTTACTTCCAACCCATACATAGAACCGGTAGCACGGATAAACTGCCACATTCCTACCGCGGCTGCCCAGCTTCGCGCCTCGGGATTTAAGCCGCTTTCAACCATCGCCAAATGAATCAGCTCTGTAGGAACATCTTCTTCCCGAAAGATCTTTTTCATCATCGGGAAGTATTTTTTAGACCTTTGAAGCCATGTCTCCATCACCTGTGGACGTTTTAAAGTAAAATACATAAGGTGACGATTGACCTGTCGATTCTGAACAAGCGGGACTTCAGTTTTAGGAGTTACAATATTCTCGGGAAGCCTATACCCTTCTTTCATCCAATCATTATTACCAGAATAAAGTTCTTTCTGAATCTCAAAAATTTCTCCCTCTACCTCATTAACAGATTCTGTTACTCCATAAAATTCACGGTATTCGGTCATAACAGAACGATACAATTCCCCAAACCGCCGGTTTGACTGCACCTCGGGATAAGTATCCAACAGATACTGCAAAGAATTCAGAGCATCGGTGATATGTTTTTCGGCACTTAGCGGATCATCCTGAATCTGTGCCTCAATTGCATTGACATGAATGCGATAAATATCCGCAATCTGCCGCATCACATCTTTTTGAAAATTATCCAGCTTTTGTTTTTGACGGTGGGGCTTGCGAGGGGTGAAGCGGTCATTATCGTCCACCATCGGATTGTTATAAGGCAGAAGCTTGGCCGGCATTGGCGCTTCTTCAATTTGAATGTTTGATATACCTTTATCTTGTTGCTGAGCAAACCCTGGTACAATAGCGACCAGTAAGAAGACAATCAGCATTGATGATAATTTGTTATGCATAGAAATGTTCCGTTAAGATTTTAAAGTTCAAAACTTAATATGACTCATTTTCCCATCCTCTTGAATAACTAGCCAACGGCAGTACAAACAATTTAGCATATAATAATATTGCTAACGG
>JBEPWP010000262.1:0-3276 GCA_041642355.1 Fodinibius sp.
CAGAGATAATGATTACAAGGCGGTTAGACTGACAAAACAACAATATTGGCGGAATGATCCTTCAAATACATTCCATGGACGAGATATTTTTGCACCTGTTGCGGCTCATCTAAGTCAAGGTGTAGCCATGGAGGATCTTGGAGAGCCGGCAGAAGATTTAGTCAGCTATCGATGGACGGTGCCTATTGCCGATAAAGACGGTCTTGAAGGGATGATAATCCACATAGATAATTTTGGCAATTTGATTACTAATATTCCAGAAGATCTTTTGGAAGAAGTGATCGAAGAAAAAAATATTCGAATTTATGTGGGAAATACTATTCTAGATGAGATTGGTACTACCTTTGGTGAAGTAACGGAGGGAGAGCCTGTGGCTTATATAGGGAGTTCGGGTATGCTTGAGGTGGGAATTAATAAAGGGAGTGCCGAAGAGATGTTAAGTGTCCAGAAGGGGGCTCAGATTTCAATAATTTTACAGAAAGAGAACCAGCCGAAATCGTAACACCTGTCTAATTGTTTACGTATAACTTTTGCGCTAGATCGAGTACGCAAGTATCGATTTATTATGTAGAATATTAACGGCTAAAACTTATTATGTCTCTCGAAATTCGATCTCCAAAATATGAGCGCGCCTCAATAACGATTCCTTCCGAAGTCGCTGATCTTCAAAAAAGTTTTAATGGAACAATTTGTTCAAATAAGGGAGATGAATATGGGATTGAGAATAATGCTATCGACCTGCTTGGTGATGAGAGAGGAGAAATGACATGGGCCCAAAGTTCCAATCATTGGAAGCTGACAGCAGCCATTTATGAAGATATTTGGCGGAAGCGTTCGCTTTCTCTCCTCACTGGCGAAGATTTTCCCATCCACAAGGAGAAGAAATTGCTAATTGATTGGTTGAGTCCACAACCTGACAATTTATATATGGATATTGGCTGTTCAACAGCTTTATATAGTCGTTTGGTAAAAAAGGTAGAGCCTGATTGCAATGTGGTTTCCCTCGATTTTTCTAAGCAGATGCTTGAAGAGGCACGCATGAAGGCTGAGGTAGAAAATATAGATCTGTATCTGCTTCGAGCTGATGCTCGCTATCTGCCGTTTTTTGGGGCTACATTTGATGGGTTGATGATGGGAGGTACACTTAATGAACTGACCGACCCACTCAAAGTTTTGTACGAATCGCGGCGTGTTATTAAAAAAAACGGGACCTTTTTTATGATGCACTTGATAAAATCGCCCACCTGGTATATTCGCATGCTACAAGATTCGGCCGGACTTGGTGGACTTACGTTCTGGACTGAGGAGGAAAGTAACCAGATGTTTGAGCGAGCGGGTTTTTCTGTGGTCGATCAGTTTACCAGGGGCATTGTTTGTTTCACAAAGCTGACACCAGCATAGAGGAGGTTTTTATTCTCTACATCTTTTTTGGAGCAGAAATGCCCAGAATTCCCAGTCCATTGGCAAGCACTTGCGCTGTTGCTTTAGCTAGTGCCGAACGAGCCTGAACAAGTTCTTCTTCTTCACCTAAAATTCGACAATCGTGATAGAAAGAGGTGAAATGTGAAGCCAGATCTTCAAGGTAGTTAATTAGGCGATGTGGTTCTCGGCTGTTGGCCGCACTTTTAATCATCTCGGGAAAACGAAGCAGGCTTTTAATAAGGGCCGTTTCAGATTCATGGGTGAGAAGTTCCAATTTGGGCTGTTCTTCGATGTCAAAATCGTATTCTTGAGCTACTTTTCGCAGAATGCTGTGGATGCGTGCGTGGGCATACTGCAAGTAAAAAACGGGGTTTTTTTCTCCGGCCTCTTTTGCTTGACCAACATCGAATTCGAGATGCGTATTGGGATCACGCATCTCAAAGAAAAAGCGTGTAACATCTGATCCCACCTCATCCATTAAATCATCTAAGGTTACGAAATTCGCTTTACGCGTACTCATTTTAAAAGGCTTTCCATCTTTAACCAGGGTCACAAATTGATATACAATGACATCGACCTTAGATCTATCATAACCGAGTGCTTCGATGCCGGAAAGTACGTCGGGATAGGTATCGATGTGATCAGCACCAAAGACGTCAATACATTGATCATAGCCGCGATCGAGCTTGTTAGCATGATAGGCAATGTCGGGTAAGCGATAGGTAGGTTCACCTGTACTTTTGATAAGTACGGTATCCTGATCTTTGCCAAATTTGGTAGTTCGGAACCAAGTTGCCCCGTCCTTATCGTAAGCTAAATCTTTTTCTCGGAGTATTTCTACTGTTTTGTCAATGGAGCCATCTTCATAGACTTCTTTCTCATTAAAAAATGAGTCCATCTCAATATTCATCCGCTTGAGTGTGGCCTGAATATCATCAAAAATCACCTGCTCAGCTTTATTCTTAAAGGGATCTACATTTTCAGAATCGACGAGATCTCCGCCCTGTTCGTCAATAAGTTCCTGTGCGATATCTTTAATGTATTCCCCTTCGTAACCGCCTTCCGGAAGACTGGCTTCGTGCTCTAAAAGTTGTAAATATCGAGTACGTACACTTTCTCCAAGTTTTCGCATCTGTCGTCCGGCGTTGTTAAAATAGTATTCGCGATCAACATTGGCCCCAGTCCATTCCAGCAAGTTGGCAACGGTATCGCCCAATACAGCATTCCGACCATGGCCCACCGTAAGTGGTCCGGTAGGATTGGCACTCACAAATTCTACAAGGATGCGTTTCCCTTCAAGAGTGTTAGATTTTCCAAAGTTAGTTCCTTCATCTAAAATGTTGGTAAGCTCATCAAATAGGTAATTTTCGGCATACCGAAAGTTGATAAATCCCGGTCCCGCAATTTCTATGGCTTGGAGTTTTCGCTCATCATATTCAAGTCCCTCAACAATCTGCTCAGCTATTTTCCGAGGATTCATCTTCAGTACGCTAGCCAAGTTCATGGCAATATTAGAAGCGGCATCGCCGTGCTCGGGCTGATTGGGTTTTTCGATCTGGATTTCGGGAATGTTATCGCCACTGATATCAAATTGCTGTAGCGATGTTCTGATAATAGAGCGCAGGTAATCCTTCATGAATTGGGTTGTTGCTGAATTTTAAATGAGCGCTAAATATAAGAGTTTTTTGGTTCTAATATCGAATTGAAAAGAATGCTTTAATCAAGTAGTCCTCTGGCGCGAAAGCTGGTATACCCGTCGCCAGCGATGATGATATGATCGTCTACTGGAATGCCCAGCAGTTTGCCCGATTTTGAAATACGTTTGGTAAGCTGGATGTCGGCTTTGGATTCCTT
>JBEPWP010000263.1:0-3221 GCA_041642355.1 Fodinibius sp.
GTCCGATCTGTCAATCCGGTTGTGGGTGAAACTAATGACGGATACCTGAATGACATCCGGGGCCGACATGTATCCCAGGAAGATGTGCTAACAGCCATAAGCAATGCAACCTCGAGCAACGTTGAGCAGGGTAATGTAGGCGCTGGAACCGGCACCGTTGCTTTTGGATTTAAAGGCGGAATCGGCACCTCATCTCGCAAACTACCGGAGCAGACTGGTGGTTATACGGTTGGCGTTCTGGCGCAAACCAATTTTGGAGGCGTACTTCAAATTGCAGGTGTGCCCATAGGTAAAGAGTTAGGGAAGTATTATCTCAGTGATGAACTCAATGAAACGCCCGACGGCTCTTGCATGATTGTTGTAGCCACTGACGCGCCGCTAGATGCTCGAAACCTAGAACGCCTGGCCAAACGGGCTATGCTGGGATTGGGGAAAACAGGAGGCATCGCTTCAAACGGAAGTGGTGATTATGTGATCGCCTTTTCCACGGCTGAATCGGTTCGCATTCCGTATCGATCTGATCAAGACCTTAAATCCCAAAACGTACTTCGAAACAGTGCAATGTCTCCACTTTTTATGGCCGTAAACGAAGCTACTGAAGAAGCCATTATCAACTCCCTTTTTCATGCTGAAACCCTGGCCGGCAGAGATGGACATACCGTTGAGGAGCTTCCAGTAGATTCAGTTTTGAAGATGATAAAAAATGATAGAGACAAAAATTAGTAGTAATTCAACGCATTAAATGACTAATAATATGAATATTACGTTGCAAAAGAAGATCCACAACCGCAGGTTTCGCTAGCATTGGGATTATCAAACGTAAAGCCGCGGGCGTCTAACCCATCAGGATAATCCACGGAAATCCCCTTCAAATACATCAAGTGCTTGGGATCAACAATAATCTTAATCCCATTCGACACAATTACCTCGTCATCATCAGACTGGTGATCAAATCCGAGCTTGTAACTTAATCCCGAACAACCGCCGCCTTCAACTGCTACGCGAAGATGAAGATCGTCATCCAAATTCTCTTTTTTACGAATGCTACGCACTTGGTCAGCAGCACGTTCGGTCAGTGATACAGCAGGACCACTAAATTCAACATCTGCCGATGCCTGCATTTCCTCCAGCGAAGAACCCGCTTGCTGCTGTTGCTGATCCTCTTCGTCCTCATCAATAAGATCGGAAATAACACTGTCTAAATTCTCTTCAGTCTCTGCAGGCATTATCGTACCACTTGTAGATTAATATTCATCGTTTTGCACATAGGTAAAATAATCGGTGTTATCCTTGCGCGTCAAATTTAAAATCTCCGCTGCAACCAAATTCACCAACGTTTCCGAAGCCTGTTGCTGCGAAATATCAACAACTTGTGCAAACTTTTTAACGGTTATTTCGCCATATTCATTCAGATAGCGAAACAGTTTTTGCTCATCCGGACCATACTCAAATGTTACTCCTTCATCCGAATTTCGCTTTTTAATAATCTCAATCAATTCTTTACTGGCAACCTTGTTCTGATCCTTCTCACGCATAAACACGATCTGTTCATCGTCCCCTTTTACAAAAATAGGTTTGTTTGGAGCCTCAGGCACTTTAATCACCAACAGATCGCGGTCGCCAAAATGAACTATTTCAATCGTGATTTTTACCGCGGGTTCACATAGTTCAACAGCGGCTTTATCGAGCAAAAATTCCTCTTCCTGATATCCCATAACGCCCACAAGCGACTTGTCATCATCAACACCAATGAGTAAGGTACCCCCTTTGGTATTGGCAAAAGCGGCAATTTCGCGCGCTATCTTATATGCTGATGGAATTGTGCGCTTAAACTCCAAATATAACCCTTCCCCTGTTTGTGCCAAATTCTTGACATCGAGATAATCCATCTCGGAAGGCGAAGCCGCGCTGTGATTTTGAGAATACATAGCACTCGGTCTTTTTAACTACAAACGAAGGTAACAACAAAATATTAAGTCCGCGTGAAGCTTTTTAAATGAAAATACCGGGCCTTATAGAAATATTGGGCATCAAATCAGCCAACACAAATATTAAATAACAATCTCTTCCTTGGGGTTTCGAGTCATTAAGTCATAAAGCATATCCTTGGGAGCTTCCTGCTCAAAAAGCACTCGGTAGACTGCCCCGGTAATCGGCATTTCAATTCCCAACTTGTTACTCCATTCAAAAACGGAACGCGTTGTTTTTACTCCCTCGGCCACCATATTCATATGAGATATAATATCATCCAAGCTTTTACCCTGTCCAATATTGTACCCTACAAAACGATTACGACTGTGCTCACTCGTACAGGTTACAATCAAATCCCCCATACCGGCTAATCCCGCAAAGGTATCTTGCGAAGCCCCGAGCTTCATTCCCAAGCGTTTCATCTCATGGAGTCCTCGCGTCATTAGGGCTGCTTTAGCGTTGTCACCCATATCGGCACCATCCAAAATACCAGCTGCAATAGCCATAATATTTTTTACCGCTCCTCCAATTTCTACGCCAATGATATCATAGTTCAAGTACACGCGGAACATAGGCGTTAGAAAGGTTTCCTGAATGATCTGTGTCGTGCGTTTTGAATTTGCACTTGCAACAACGGTAGTCGGCTTAAATTTACTTACTTCTTCGGCATGACTTGGCCCGGAAAGTACTCCAATATGATCGTCTACGATCGTACCCTCAAGTACTTCGCTGAGCACCTGCGACATCGTCATGAACGTATCATTTTCGATTCCTTTTGCCACACTTACAATCATTTCATTGCCATTGAGGTGCGACTTGATATTCGTTGCGACATCGCGCATCACATGCGAAGGCGTAGCAAAAACAACCATTTCGGGATCATCGAAGCACTCATTGGGATCGGTCGAGCACTCAATTGAATCAGGCAGCGTTACATCTGAAATATAGGCGGGATTTCGATGCCTTTTATTAATGCCATAAGCTACTTCTTGCTCACGTGCCCAAAGTTGTACTTTATTCCCGGCTCGGGCCAATACAATAGAGAGGGCGGTCCCAAAACTTCCGGCTCCGATTATAGTAATTTTCTTCACAGTTAAATCAGCTACCTGATTGCGATTTTTCTTCTTTATTGAGCCATCCAACAGCAGGTTTAAAGGAACTTATCTTGTTTTCGGTTCCATTCAAAAGCCGCTTAATATTACCCTTGTGCTTGATAATTATTGCCAATCCAATAAATCCGGCAAAAATCA
>JBEPWP010000264.1:0-3196 GCA_041642355.1 Fodinibius sp.
CACAAGCACCCAAACATTCTACTTCATTTACAGTAAACATGCCGTCGTCTGTTGTTTCACCGGCTTCTATACCCAGCTCTTCTTCTAAGTGATGTAAAATATCATAGCCACCGCAAAGTTGGCAGCTAAGGCAGGTGCAAACATCAAGTACAAACTTACCCTTTTCCTCTTTATAATATTGTGTATAAAAGCGAGCAACGCCATGGACATGGGCTTTGGGAACATCAAGAGTTTCGGCTACTAATGCCTGTACTTCATCTTTTACATGGCCATATTTATTTTGGGCTAGCCATAAAACACGTAATGTAGCCGATTTTGCCGTCGGAAATTTGTCCTTAAGGCGTTCTATTTCATTAAGTTCTTCTTGTGTAAATGACAAATCAGCCATTAATCAATAATGCTTAGTAATGAGTAAAAGAGCAGCACATTGCCACTCGAAAACTCGTTTGTTAATCTTTTTATTTGTCAGAATCTCCCATTACTGGGTCAACGCCACCAATCATAACTACTGTATCTGCTACCATTTCACCATCTAGCATATCTTCAAGTGCCTGGAGGTTTGCATAAGAAGGTGATTTTATTCCCATTCGCCAAGGGTGGCCTGTTCCATCACTTTGAATAAAATACCCAAGCTCACCTTTAGGTGCTTCTATAGAATGGAAGGATTCGCTTCCCTCTGGTGGACAAATACCAGTATCAGTCATCATAAAGTCATGAATCATACCCTCCATCGAGTAATAAACTTCATCTTTGGATGGATAAGCTTGCTTGGCGTTGTCCGTTCGTACAGGTCCTTTTGGAAGTTTGTCCAGGCATTGACGTATAATACGGATGCTTTCGTGCATCTCTTCCATGCGTACATAATAACGCGCAAGGTTATCACCTTCGAGGCGCGTAGGTATTTCAAACTCTACTTCGTCGTATCGTGCATAAGGTTCAAAATCTCTAATGTCATAAGCATATCCAGATCCACGCAGGGTAGGACCTGTGGCTCCAATCTCGAGGGCACGTTCAGTAGGGAGTACCCCAACGCCTCGATTACGGTTGAAGAAAATGCGGTTACGGTCTAGTAATCCATGAAAATCCTTGAGTTCTTGCGGAAATTCATTAACAAAATCTTTAATCATTGCCAAGGCATCATCAGTAAGATCATTAGCAACTCCGCCAATACGAGCATGGGAAATAGTAAACCGGTGACCTCCAATATGGTCAAAAATATCATAAAGTTTTTCGCGTTCACGGAATGTCCAAAGGAAAAACGAAACAGCTCCTGCGTCTTGTACCATCGTTCCAAGCCATAGCAGGTGCGACGAAATACGTGCTAGCTCGCATCCAATCATGCGGATATAGTGAGCGCGTTCGGGCACCTCTACATCAGCAATTTTTTCTACAGCCGTACAAAAAGCCACATTATTACTGTAAGGCGATAGGTAGTCCGTACGGTCGGTGTACGGCATGAACTCTTGATAGGTCTTATTCTCAGCAATTTTTTCTATGCCCCGGTGGAGGTAGCCAATATCTAATTTGGCTTTTTCAATAAGTTCGCCGTTAAGTTGAAGAATAAGCCGTAATACGCCGTGTGTGGCTGGGTGTTGAGGCCCCATATTCAATACCATTTTGGTATTGAGGGGATCATCATCGTCCAATATTTCTACAGTTGTATGCTTGTCTTCTAAAGCATCATACAGCGATTCCTGATGCTTTTTGAAGAACTTTGGATCTACATTGTTTTTTATATGCTTAGTATCCATAAAAATATGTTATTCGGTGTCGGGAGTTGAACTCGGTAATTCAATAGAGCCCGGAATACCCAACAATGGAAATTCCTTGCGCAGCGGATAGTAATCGAAATCTTCGGGCATGTAGATTCGACGCATATCGGGATGGTTATTAAAATGAACCCCAAACATATCGTAGACCTGACGTTCATGCCAACTGGCAGATTGCCACACATCAGTGACAGAATCTACTGTAGGATTTTCTTCCTCAAGCCAAACTTTAAGAAATACTCGTTCCCGATCGCGAAGCGATACAAGATTATAAATTACTTCAAAACGTTCTTCCGAAGTAAATCGATCTGCCCCTAAAATATCTGATAGGTAAATAAAATGATGCTCGTTCTTTAAGAACTTACAAATTTCAATAATTGCATCCGGTTCAATGCGGATAAAAGTATCACCGGTCGATTGGTAAACATCAATCAAATAATCCGAATAATTTTCGGAGAGACCATCAACGACTGATTGTAACGTATCTGAAAAATCCATATTCGTTAATTAGGTATCGAGCTTAGTAGAATGTTCTGTCCGTACTTTGTCCTGGATCTTCATTAGAGCGTGAAGTAGGGCATCGGGTCGTGGAGGGCAGCCAGAAACGTATGCATCAACTGGTAAGAAATTGTCACAGCCTTGCACTACACCATAGCACCGGTGCATTCCACCAGTAGAAGCACAAGCTCCCATAGCAATACACCACTTGGGGTCGGGCATCTGGTCCCAAATTCTGCGGACCGCATGTGCCATTTTATAATTTACCCACCCAGCAACAATCATAAGATCACTCTGCCGTGGTGAAAAACGCATTACCTCAGATCCAAAGCGAGCTGCATCATATTTTGGGGCCGCAAATGCCATCATCTCAATAGCACAGCAAGCCAGACCCATTGGCATTGGCCAAGCTGCATTAGATCGAGCCCAGTTTGTCAGTGAATCAACTTTAGTGGTTAAAAAACCGTCACCAAGTGAATTTTCAATACCCATAGAGTTATAGGCTTCAATTATTTAATTAAACATTCCTTTTTTCAAGTCCCAGTCGAGAGCTCCTTTCTTTATCAAATAGATCAATCCCACGTAAAGTTCTAAAATAAAGATGATCATCGATACAAGTGTTCCAGGGCCAAAGTCAAGATAACTGACCGCCCATGGATAAACAAAGACGACTTCAACATCAAAAACAATAAAAGCAATTGCTACCAGATAAAAACTTATTGAAAAGCGGTTTGAGGCATCACCAACAGGATCCATCCCGCTTTCATATGGTTCGAGCTTGGTTTTATTCGGACGATAGGGCCCCAGTACGCGGGATAGCGTCATCAAAAGAATGGCCAGAATAATAGCAACGCCGGCCAAAATTGCAATTGGTAAATAGTTCTCAAACATCGCGTTATTATATTGATTTAAGTCAGTCTGAAATTAGT
>JBEPWP010000265.1:0-3195 GCA_041642355.1 Fodinibius sp.
CTTATCCCGTTTTATGATGATAAGCGTAATATCGTCGCTCTGTTCTTTGGATTCACTAAATTCGTTCACATCCTCGATGAGTAGCTCAATAGTTTCTTCGGGCGTACAGTCGGGATGCTCGAGCAGCCAATCCTTAAAGCGGACCTCTTGGTAAAGATCCCCCTCAGTATTTTGTGGTTCACTAATACCATCAGAATAGATAATGATTTGCTGTCCGGGCTTGAGGGAAATTTCTCCTTTTTCAAATTCCACATCATTCATAATGCCTACCATTACCCCACCCTTATTAAGATGATTGATTTTACCTTGTTCATAGTCGATATGGAAGGCGTCGGTATGGCCGGCATTAACGTACGAAAAGGTATGATTTTCAGCATCAAGATGTCCGCAGAAAAGGGTGATAAATTTATCAATGGGAGTATCTCTGAAAAGAGAGCGGTTAACAAACGAAATAGTTTTAGTAAGAGAATGATTATTTTCGACCTGAGTACGGAGTATAGCCCGCGAGGAAGCCATCATAAGTGAAGCGGGGATGCCTTTTCCTGTTACATCGCCCAGTGCAAAAACGTGATCATTGTTGCCGTTAACGGGTATAAAATCATAATAGTCACCACCAACATAAGTAGCCGGTTTGGTTATCCCCGCAATTTTATAGCCAGAGATGGAGGGAGATTCTTTGGGAATAAAGCCCGACTGGATGGATCGCGCCAGATCAAGCTTTTGCTCTAGAAGCATTTTTTGTTTCTGCTGTTCGTGCAGCCGTGCATTTTCAATGGCTATTGCGGCTTGATTGGCAAGAGCTTGAAAGATGGGGATTTCAGATCTTAGGAAATTCTTATTGTCATTTTTATTGAGGGCTTGGATAATTCCAATAATCTCTTTTTTATGATTAAGCAGTGGGACGCAAATAATATTTCTGGTGGTAAAAAGATCCGGATCAAGATCCCCTAAAAAGCGAGAATCCTCTTCAACATTATTAACAATAGCTGGTTCCTTATTCATGAAAACCCATCCGCCTATACCTTCATCTTTGGGAATATGTTTGCCGGTAATCTCATCTGTAGCAGGTCCTGTAGGAATGCTCAATACCAGGTCATCGGTTTCTTCTTCGTAAAGCATAAGCGAGCTGGCTTCACACTGCATGATTAGCTTTACGGCTTTAATGATATCCAAAAGCATATCATCCAGGTCCAGATTGGAATTGATTTGGCCGGTCAGCTTCATCAGGAGATCAAGGCGTTCATCTCCCAGAATTTGATCTGTGGTATTGCCTGCAAGTTGTGTCTGTTGGTCCATAGTAGTCTCTCTTAACTTATTTACCCCTAAATGTTTTTATGTTCGTAAGGGTACCAATTTTAGTTTTATTGTTCAAATTCGCATAATTAGCTAAGTCTTTTATATTAAAAGCTCTAAATTTAATTAGAGAGACAACTTAAATAGATAAATAGCTTATGAATTACACGATAAACGAGCGTTATAACTGTATTTTGATAGAATTTAGTGGTGATCTCATGGGAGGTCCGGATGCCAATAAATTTAACGAAGATCTGCATGATCTGATTGATCAAGATAAATTGGAAGTAGTTGCAGATTTGAGCAACGTTAAGTTTATGAACTCTTCGGGGTTAGGGATTTTAATCGGTGGACTTACTACAATGCGCAATGCTGGTGGTGATTTGCGTATTGCAGGAGCCGATAAGCGAATTGAAAGTTTATTGATGGTTACAAAATTGTTAACGGTATTTAATAGTTATCGGACCGTTGAAGAAGCCATTGAATCTTATGAAGAAAACCCTATAGGGGAAGAAGGAGAAGAGGAGTAACGCTTATTTCCACTTAGGTTATTTGAGATGCCGCAAGATAAAACTTGCGGCTTTTTTATTGCCTATATAGAGTATTGAAAATAAAAAAGGCCGCAAAAAGCGGCCTTTTGAAATCAAATAAGTGGGTAAACGAAATTAAATTTCGTCAACTTTTCCTGTGTTTTTCCACTCTTGAATTTCCATTCGAATTTCTTGCGCCTTTTTCTTCATAGCTTGAAGAGTTTTACGAGCGCGTGTTCCTGCAGCTTTGTTTCCCTTGTTATAGAACTTATTAATATCAGGTTCTAGTTGATCTAGCAGTTCACTCATTTCATCGTATCGGCTCATTATATGACTCCGTTTGATTAGTATTAATAATTAAAAAATTCGTTCGATGTGTTTCTTTTCTTCCATCGAATGGTCGAATCTATGTATATGGAACTGTTGTGTCAAGTAAAAAAGCCCATTTTAATTCATTAAATGGACTTTTTTCAAAAAAAGTGATGATTTCCGATACTATTACGGCAAATATATCAACTTTTAGTACTATTTATGGCAATTGTCTGATCTAGATTGGGCAGTTGATTAAAATCGCGGGCTGTTGCAATTCGCACTGGCTGTCCAAAATGATCAAACTCATCTGGAATTTGATGATCCCTGAATTCAGAATCCATGACATCCCAGCTCAAATCTGTTTCGGCTTTATCGGTAAAGATTTCTGACTCGTCCGATTTTGAAAAAAGAAATAGCTCGTCAGCCTGTAATTCATCATATAGGAGCGTAGCTAATTGGGGTAAGGGTAAAGGTTCCAGTTTGTCCTTATCAGCATTTTGCACAAGTGTAGATAGTACAAGCACCGATTGGCTTGGCAGAGTGTTTATAAATGATTTATTGAGGCTTAGCGAGCGATCTTGTCGGGTAATTACATTGCGTTGATAAGGGTTAATACCTATTGCAGATACCCCTTCATCAGCGAATAGGGCTATCAGACGATTATTTAGATCTTTGATGCTGCGAACTGTTGCCTCATCTCGCATGACACCAGTCTGAATAATGCGTTCTGTGTATTTGCTGTCGGAATGTATAATGATAGGATAGACCTCAGCATTATCTTGCTGTTGCGAAAGGGAACGGGCCAAACTAGTTAGAAAGACTCCGTTATCCAGATGGTCATAATCAATTACTGCAATGTACTTCATAAAAATTCAGAAAATTATCTATTTAAAAGTGATGTAGAGATAAAACTGTGCGGTAGAAGATCTTCACTGAAATGAATGGATTCAGAATCGTCGGCGTGGTGCAGGTGAATCTGTTTCTTGGGCAGATGTTCTATAATAACCTGACGGCAGGCCCCACATGGACTACTGAATTCTCCTTTTCGAGTATGGATTTC
>JBEPWP010000266.1:0-3168 GCA_041642355.1 Fodinibius sp.
GATTTTATGATCATCCACCTGTTAAAACCGGAATTTGAGGAGCTGATTAAAGAGAAGGATTGGGTTGCTCTCAAAGATATCCTCAACGATGTACCGGCTGTTGATGTAGCCGAATTACTGGAAGAGCTGGATGCCGAGATCGCCATTGTCATTTTCAGGTTGCTAAAAAAGCAGAAGGCGGCCGATGTGTTTACCTACCTAAGTTCAGGGAAAGGGATGGAGCTTCTGAATATGTTTACCGCCCAGCAGTTGAGTGAAGTGATGTCGAACCTGGAGCCGGATGAGCGCGTTTCGTTGATGGAGGAACTGCCCGGCCATCTTACACAGCGGGTGATGAACTCCCTGAATATAGAAGATCGCAAGCAGTCACAAAAGCTGCTTGGCTATCCCGAAGAAAGCGTCGGTCGACTGATGACGCCTCGCTACGTGAAGGTGAAAAAGGACTGGACTATCAGGCGGGCAATGGAGCATATTCGGGAATATGGACACAGCGTTGAAACCGTAAATGTAATTTATGTAGTAGATGCCGATGAGCATCTTATTGATGATCTGCGTCTAAATCAGCTTATTTTAGCTGATCCTGAGTCACCAATATCATCATTGATGGACGAGAGTTTTGAGGCTTTAAGTGCTTTCGATGATCAGGAGGATGGGGTAAAGATGCTAAGTAAGTACGATCGCGTGGCCATGCCGGTGGTTGATTCCGACGGTATCCTGGTAGGTATTGTTACGGTGGATGATATTATTGATGTGGCGGAGGAGGAAACCACCGAGGATATGCAACTGATGGCAGGTATGAGTGCGCTTGATGATTATTATTCTGAGACCACGATTTTCCAAATGGTAAAAAAGCGCGTGGGCTGGTTGATTATGCTTTTTATGGGACAGATGCTAACGGTAACGGCTATGGCTAGCTATGAGGATGCGCTGGCAGCCGCGGCTATGCTCTCCTTTTTTATTCCAATGATTATTTCAAGTGGCGGTAACTCGGGGTCGCAGGCCGCCACGCTCATTATTCGTGCGATCTCTACCGACGATATTAAGCTCAACGACTGGTGGATGGTGCTCAAACGAGAACTTTTTTCGGGGTTTTTACTTGGTAGCTTTCTGGGCGTTATGGGCTCTATTGTGATTGCTACGTGGATGGTTTTACGAGGGGAAGTATTTTCTGTTGGACTTGTTTTGCAATCTTTGACGGTAGGAACCAGCCTTGTTGGGGTTGTCGTGTTCGGAAACTTGAGTGGATCAATGTTGCCGTTTGTAATGTCAAAATTTGGTTTGGATCCGGCCGTGACGTCGGCTCCTTTTGTTGCAACTTTGGTTGATGTAACGGGAATCATTATCTACTTTTCTGTTGCATTATTATTGTTGCAGGGAGTGGTTTTATAACTTTAAAAAATAGGGTATATGAAAGCATATTTAGATCTTGTCCGAAGTGTATTGGAAAATGGTGTAAAAAAGGAAAATCGTACTGGTATCGACACTATTTCCAATTTTTCAGAGTTTTATAAAGTAGATTTGTCAGAGGGATTTCCACTGCTGACGACCAAGAAGGTGTATTTTCGATCGGTGATTCTGGAACTGCTCTGGTATCTGCGTGGAGAAGATCATATTCGATGGTTACGTGATGAAAAGGACTGCCATATTTGGGATGACTGGGCGGATGAAGATGGCCACGTTGGACCTATATACCCGGTATTGTGGCGTCGATTCCCTTATCACGAAGAGGAGGAAATCCATTTTGAAGGTGACGCTTCGCACATCTGCAAAACGGTGCTGATCAAGAAAGAATTTGACCAAGTGCAGCGGGCGATAAATATGCTAAAGGAAAATCCCAATAGTCGCCGTATTGTGGTGAGTGCCTGGCATCCCGGTTTACTCGACCAAATGGCCCTGCCACCGTGCCACGTGATGTATGTTTTTAATGTTACTGATGGGAAATTGAATTGTCACTTGACCCAACGATCCGGTGATATTGCATTGGGCATTCCTTTTAACTTAGCTTGTTATTCAGCGCTTACGATGGCAATTGCCAATGAAGTTGGGTTGGAATACGGAGAGTTTGCTCACACCATTGTTGATGCTCATATCTATGAAAATCATGTAGATGGATTAAAAGAGCAGCTAACGCGGGAACCACGTGCGTTGCCAACGTTGGATATAGCTGATAAACCCGTCGACGATCTGGAATTTGACGACTTTGAGCTCAAAGATTACAATCCCCACGATTCTATTAAATTTGAGGTAGCCGTATGACGCTGGCGGCCATTGTAGCGCATGATCCTAATTTAGTAATTGGCAAAGACGGTGATTTGCCTTGGCACTATTCTGAGGATCTCAAATATTTTAAGCAGACTACAATGGGGCATCCGCTCATTATGGGACGGGTGGTTTTTGAGGAACTGGGCGAAAACCCACTACCCGGTCGTGAGAATATTGTCCTAAGTCGATCCAGAAATTACGATCACGTGCCCACCTTTTCCTCTTTTGAGGATGCGTTGGAGCACGTTCAGGATAAAGAACTTGTGTTTCTGATTGGCGGTGGAAAAATATACGAGCAGTTTCTTGACCGCTGTGATAAACTATTTGTCACTGAGATCCATAAAGAGTATGAGGGTGATACCTACTTCCCAGAATACCGTGATGAAATTGGAACTGTCTGGAAAGAGGTTGAGAGAGAGGACCGAGATGAACTTTCCTTTATAGTTTATGAACGGATTACCATTTAGGAATTAAGCACACTTGATTACACTCGTTCCGTAGCTCTACTGCGGAACGCATCTACTGTATCTGAAATCACAAATTAATATCTTTTAAGTGCACCACATAGGGTTTCACTACAGGTTCTGTCAAAGCAATAATGTTTTTGGTATCCGCTGCTTTGGAAAATTCAACCGCATTATCTTTATCCTCTAAAATCCAGATACCTTCCTTTTCATATTGATAAGCCTCGCTGTAACTCTTATCAAATGAATAATAATAGCTTGCTGCTTCTTCATTATAAGGCAAACCGCGATTTTTTAGGACTTTTTGCGTTTTAGTAAGTACTTTTTTTCTGATCTGCTTGGAAGGTTTCTTATCCAAAAAGGTTGTGCGAAACAGTTTGCGAGACTGAAATCGCTTGCAGAGATTTGCTAAAACTGGATCAGTAGAATATTGCCAATACTT
>JBEPWP010000267.1:0-3139 GCA_041642355.1 Fodinibius sp.
TGATCGATAATTTCCAATAGTAACGGGTCGCCATTATAAAAGTGCCATACTTCATCCCAACGTACGCGGTGCCAATCCGAAAGCTGACCTTCTGCCAATAAAAAATATATTCCCGTCCCGGCGGAGCGCTCGGTCCCATCCGGCAGCATTACCTTTTGCTTGCTTTTATAACACTCCCGGTAATACCCGCCCTCGGGATGCGGGGATAAATTCAGCCTATCAATTATTGACTTTACATCACTCATAGTTTTGATCGAAACTTTTTTCCTTAAAATTTATTTAATCAAATGATTAACCCATTTTAAAAAAGCAAAACGCGTATGCGGGTAAACTGTACATATTTTAGGGTTCTAATAATAGCAATTTTTATAGGCATTATTTTTCAGTCTTGCTTGGATTCTACAGGACCTAAAAATCAAGAGCTCAAGCAACAATACTCTCATATTCAAAATCCAGGCACTTCTGCCAATTATTTTCTGGCTGATTCTAGCTTCAAACATTTAGTCGTGGAAGTCGATTACATGCCGAACTATGAGCCAAACGCAGAAGCCCTCGAAAGCCTCAAAACATTTTTTGAACAGCGGCTTCACAAGAATTCCATTACAATAAAAGAACCCACCAAAATTAACTCCCGAAATCAGGAATCATACAACGCTAACGATGTACGGAATATTGAATCCGAAGAACGTTCCACCTTTTCAGAGGGCGATACCCTGGCAGCCTACTTTATGGTTGTTGATGGAGAATACAGTGAGCGAGAGCTGATGGGCATTGCTTACTATAATACTTCAAATGCATTTTTTGGGCCGGCCTACGATGAAGCCAGCAGCGGGCCGGGTTCGATTTCGCGTTATCGGGTTGAAGCCATTTCATACCGACACGAATTTGGACATCTTTTCGGCCTTGTCGATATCCCTAACTCAGGTACCGAGATGCAGGAACCGCACCGCGATAAAGAAAACGGTAACCATTGTGATAATGAACAATGCCTGATGTATTATGCCAGCCAAACAACTAACCTTATCGGAAACATTGTGGGGGATGAAGAAATTACTCCGCTTGACGAAAATTGCATTGCTGATTTACGAGGTAATGGAGGAAAATAGTAATGAGTATTGAAACAAACCTAATCGCAACAAACATTATTTATATACTCTGATATGACATTATTTAAAAAACTATCACTTTTTATTCTTTGTTTTTCACTCGTCCTTTTTATCAATAGCTGTTCTGATACCACTACTGATTCCGGTGAGTCCACACAGCAAGAATTTGACAGTAAAGCTGCAAATGGAGCGTCGGCCGAACATTTTTTACAAAGTGATACCTACAGCAATCTTGAAATCGAACTTGATTATATGGAGGGGTATGCCCCAAAGCAGGAATCCATAAAGAGCCTTCAAACGTTTTTAGAAGAACGACTCAACAAGAGTAACATCTCCATAAATACCAGCGAGATCCCAGCCCGTAGCGACGGTCCCTATACCACAGATATGATTACAACTATTGAAGAGGAAGAACGTGATAATTACACCGAAGCGGGCAACAGTACGCTCCATGCATACATTGTGATTGTTGATGGAAGATTTAATGATGGTGAAGACAGTGAATCTAACGTCTTAGGCATCGCTTATTGGAATACGTCGATGGCTTTGTTTGGAGAAACAATAGCAAACATAAGCGGATCTGGATTTGGAAGTCCAAGCCAAAAACAGGTGGAAAGCACTGTATTGCGCCACGAGGTGGGACATAATATGGGACTGGTAGGAAACGGTACACCTACACAAACAGATCATAAAACGGATGACAGTGCCCACTGTACAAGCGAAGAATGCTTAATGGCCCCTTCAGTGCGGACGGGAGATATTTTCCAGAATCTAAGCGGTGAAGTTCCTTCTCTTGATGACGCCTGTATCCAAGATCTGCAAGCAAATGGCGGGAAATAAAGAATTTCAAAATATTAAATAGTACCAAGATAAATTATTCCAATTCAACGTCATCAATCAGTCGATAAAATATCTTGCGCCCGTTCGATATCCTCTTCCGCAACATGAATTTTAACACCTCCGGCAACTCCCATATAATTTAAACTTCCCATATTGGTGTCGCTTAAATGGGCATCAATACCTTCACTTTTTAGTTTATTCAACGCTAAATCAGCTTGATGGGCATGTGAATACGTTCTAAGCACTACATATGATTTATCCATAAGTTTTTATAATTACTTAGAATTTTTACTACCAGAAGTTTAGACCAGCAAGAATAAATTTACTTAGTATTATTGACCGGCGCTATCAGTCAGCGTGCCGTGCTCATAACTCTCTTCTTCTTTTAAGTTCCCTTCCTCATCCCAGGTTTTAGCAATGCCGTGTAAATCGCCGTTCTCATCATAGGGTACATCGGCCTTTAGCTGACCATTTTCGTACCATTCCCTTAACGTATTTCCATGGTGTTCAAACTTTTTCTGTCCACTCTTATACCATTGAGTGTGGCTTTTCACTTCCCCCTTCCCTTCGTCGGCAACTACAATTTCACTTTGTTTCTGCTTATTAGCATTATAATACGTCACCTTTTCCGGATATCCTTCAACATATATTGCTTTTGTTCTCAAATTCAGATCTTCATTGTGGATAACCCGCTCTCCGTTATAAGGCGTATCGGTGCCGGGTTGCATATACTCCTGATGCAAAACTATGGGGCCCTGATCATTAGCAGCCTGATCTTCCCCACAACCAATCACCATCAATAAAATGATCCCTAAACTCATCAATAGGTTCTTCATATTTTTCTCCCTGATTGTTAAAATTATAATAGAAGTCTATCAGGATTTTATATTGATGTCAAATAGGAGGGAATAGTAGATTTCAACAATCTGTAGCA
The DNA here is from genome assembly GCA_041642355.1 of Fodinibius sp. Lineage (GTDB taxonomy): Bacteria > Bacteroidota > Rhodothermia > Balneolales > Balneolaceae > Fodinibius. Next base: position 2,881 of record JBEPWP010000267.1, read on the forward strand.
GGTACTAATTCATATTCTTCAGATTTCACCCATTCACATACCGTTGGGGCAATTAGCTTTGCTTAAACTTGAAGAGATTTTCTGCGCCTACCTTCTCTTCAGCCTGACTAAGGGCATAACCGCTATCAAACAATACAATGGGATTGCCTTCCATATCCTTGGTCACATGCGTTGAATAGCTACTTTCCAACTTGTCTGCAACCTCCTGATCATCGCCCAGCCAACGCGCCGCGTGATACGACACCGAATTCATGTGCAG
>JBEPWP010000268.1:0-3107 GCA_041642355.1 Fodinibius sp.
CAGGAGGTTATTTGCCCTTAAACTCAGGTTTTCGTTTTTCGAGGAATGCCTGAACACCCTCATGATAATCATCGGTTTTACCGGCCTCAGTTTGAAGGGCAGCTTCTAGCTCCAGATGCTCATCCAATTCATTTGATAGGGACTGATTAATAGCCTCTTTGTAAAGGGCAAATCCTTTGGTAGGCATTTGAGCTAACTTTTGACAGATTTCTTGCGCTTCATCCATCAGCAGATCTGCTTCTACTGCTTTATAGATCAATCCGATTTCTTCTGCTTTTTCGGGTGATATCTTTTCATCAAGCAGGTACATAGCGTTTGCTCGTTGCAGTCCCACTAAACGAGGGAGAAAAAATGTGCCGCCACTATCGGGAATAAGTCCGATTTTGCTGAAGGATTGCACAAAAACAGCTTTGTTGGAAGCGAGTACGATATCACAAGCAAAAGCAATATTAGCGCCGGCTCCCGCAGCGGTTCCGTTTACTGCGCATACTACCGGTTTATCAAGTTCTCGAATGGCGTTGATGATGGGGTTATAGCTTTTTCGGATGGTTTCGCCGAGTTCGTAATCTTCATCTTTGTCGACAACTTCGGGCAGATCCTGTCCCGCACAAAATGCCTTGCCGTTGCCGGTTAATAATACACAGCGTACATCTTTATTTCTTGTTGCATCGGCAAGCTCTTGTTGCAGCTCTTCAGCCATTGGCTCGATGAAGCTGTTGAGCTTATCGGGACGGTCCAGAGAAAGACTAAGAACTGAGTCTTCTAAATTAGTTTCTATAAATTGCGTACTCATATCCGAATAATTTCAGTTTGTACTGTATTTATTAAAGCGATTTAAAAATAACCCATACTGCGTGGCTGTTTCAGGATACTGTACAGTAGGACCAGGATATTTCCAAGCATTTTCGAGTGAGTAGGAGGGATAATTATCATTACCACCTCGAATAAGACTCGTACCAATCTTTAAAAATGTTTTAGCAACCTTGTTGATATGGACAGGTTTTGAATCCTTAAAATTCGAGTATTGATCTGGGGAAATTGTGGGTTGTTTAAATGTGGGGTGCATCAAATTGTCAATGGTAAGGGAGGAGGTATCCGTTTTGATAGTCACTCCATCTCGTACTGGCTGCGCTTGAGCAGAGAATGAAAGTGTTAATATTAAAGTACAGGTGAAAATGACTGAAAATTTCATGTGCCTATATACACTTAAAATGTTCAAAGGGCTCGTCACAATCGTGACAATAATATTGGGATTTACAGGCAGTAGAACCAAATTCGCTTTGCAGTTCGGTGTTGGTGGAATCGCAGTAAGGACAAGGAATAACTCGACTTGAACCCTTAATGTTTTTGAGAAAATCGTCGTCTTTTTCGGTTCTACCGGGAGGCGCAATGCCATATTCTTTCAGTTTCTTTTTGGCTTCTTCCGGCATCCAGTCGGTAGTCCATGTTTCGGAAAAATCTTTAATGACCTCAAAATTTTGGATACCATTGACGCGAAGTGTTTTTTCAATTTCTTTTTCAATCGCATTCATTGCCGGACATCCGGAATAGGTGGGAGTAATGCGCACAGTCACTTTATTTTCATCAATAGTAACTTCTCGCGCAATACCGAGTTCAATAATCGATAAGACCGGGATTTCGGGATCCTTCACCTCTGAAAGCAGATCCCAAATTTCATCTTTGTTATATGTGGTTGCTGTAGCCATAACATTTTAATAACGGTATTAAGTCATGGTTTATTAGCTTTAAAAACGCAATAGCTAATAACCAATAACGAGAACCTACTCCCAGTCCGCATCGGGATACGAGCGACGCAGGTGCTGCATTTCGGCCAGAAGGTGTCCCAGGTGTTCGGTATGCAAGCCCTGACGACTGCCTTCTACCATAAATTGATCCCAGTCTGGAACCTCCAGAGTTGCCTCTTTCAGCGTATCCGCAACCAAATCTTTCCAATCGGATTTAAAGCTTGCCGTATCGGCAGCTAAACCTTCATCCTGCAGTACTTCGTCAATATCATCCTGATGGAACATTTCACCAACATAGGTCCATATGTCGTCAAAAGCATCCTGGATGCGTTCGTGACTTTCTTCCGTTCCGTCACCAAGTCGGAGCACCCATTCGCGGCTGTGACGCAGGTGATATTTTACTTCTTTAAAATGTTTTTCAACCATTCCGCGGAACTGTTCGTCCTCAATATCTGATAACAGCTGATACAAATAGTAGCTGTACGAAGAGAATAAAAACTGCCGGGCAATCGTGAACCCAAAATCGCCTTTAGGCAGTTCAACCAACTTTAAATTCTTATATTCGGGATCATTGCGGAAGTACACCAGATCGTCGCGATGACGTCCTTTGCCTTCGATCTCTACTGCATATTCATACAGATTAGCAGCATGACCGATATAATCCAACGAAATGTTGGCCAGTGCAATATCTTCTTCAAGGATTGGACCGTGGCCACACCATTCTGAAAGGCGATGCCCCAAAATCAGGCGATCATCAGCCAAGCGGATCAGATATTCAAAAAGTGCTTCTTGTTTTGTCAATTCTTTTGTAGCTGTACTCATGATCGTCGTTTTGAAACTCGGGGTACACTGTAAAATTGGGGATGGCGATATGGTTTGTCATCGGCCGGATCGAAAAACGGTCCGGCATCTTCACCTTTGGATGCTACAATTTGATCGCTTGGCACCACCCAGATGTTGACAGCCTCTTTTCGGCGCGCGTATACATCTCGAGCGTTCTCCAGGGCTTTTTCGGCATCCGGAGCATGTAGGCTGCCGGCATGTTCATGAGGTTTGCCATCTCTGGGTTGGGTAAATACCTCCCACAGCGGCCATTGGGTATCTTCGTTATTGGTTTTCTTGTCGTTGCTCATTGTTAATAATGATAATAGTTGTGTAATTCTTTGTGTGAACTAGATCACGTCTTATGTTATTGGTTATCCGTTAATTGCAAGATCCAAATAACCAATAACTACTAACAAATAACTAAGACGCTTTTTCTTTACTCAATTTTTGTTTTCTGGCATATTCTTCGGCAGCTTCGCGCACCCACTTCCCATTTTCATGGGCTTCGCGACGTGCTTTCATGCGCTCTTTGTTCAT
>JBEPWP010000269.1:0-3066 GCA_041642355.1 Fodinibius sp.
CCAGCTGATACATACCTAAGAAGTGACACTCTATATGAGTTAACAACTTTTAAAGAAAAAATTCTCAAACAGGTAGCTCACGTTTTGGAAATCTGATTCGCAGTTAATATCCTCCATAATCAAATTTTATAACTATAACAGCATTTAGCGGCTTTTAAACACATCAAATCATCATCAGCGCCATTAGTACCAACGCTGATAAAATAGGCCAAAACTCTTTTCGTAGATTCCCCTTTTTTAATATTTTAAGAGCCGTATATATTTCTATCAAAATAATTGATTAGAATCTTGAAATTATCCCTGCAAAGTCTGGTTGTATCTTTTATTAGCTTAATGGGCTTTTGGTATCTCATGAGTGGTTTCTTTGACCTCACGCATACCATTATGGGGCTAGTGAGCGTCGCTATTGTCATGGGTATCAATTATCAATTTAAAGCCTTTTCGTTCTACGAGAATGAAACGGATGTGCTCAACGATATCCGTTTCTTTTACGTGCCATATTATTTGGGTTGGCTGATGGTGCAAATTATCATTTCGGGGATTGAAGTTGCCAAAATTCTATTGACGCCTTCGCTGCCCATTCAAACCTCTATCGTGCGCTTCAAAGTTGATTTTCCCAACCCACACTGTAAAATGATTCTGGGAAATTCCATCACTCTCACTCCCGGTACGTTAACCGTGGATATTAACGATGACGAATTTATTGTTCATGCTATTTCTCCAGCTTCATTTGAAGGGTTAGCCAGTGATAAGATGCCCCAGCAGGTATTGCGATTATTTACCAATGAAATGCACCCTGTTATTTCAGACTTTGAAGTTCATAAAAGCAAAGAGGAACTATAATGGAAACATTTTTTCTTTACAGTGCTGTCGTCCTAACCGCCATTATAGCCGTTCCTGCTTACCGAGTTATTAAAGGTCCTACCGTGTTCGACCGACTCGTTGGTACAAATGCCATAACTACCAAAACCATCGTTCTCATTATCCTGATTGGGTATGTATTCGATCGCATAGGAATGTTTATTGATATTACGTTGGCTTACGCCATTCTTGGGTTTATCGGCTCACTAACTATTGCAAAATACTTCTCAACTACGAAAGTGCGTTTTGATGATTGATATAACGTCTATTTTAACCGTGATATTTGTTGTTGCAGGAATTTTCTTCCTCCTGATTGGAAGTATTGGCACTATTCGTCTCCCTGATTTTTATTCTCGCACACACGCTACCAGCAAAAGTGATACGCTGGGGATGGTGTTGATTATCATTGGACTCATCATTTTTGAAGGACTTACACTTAACAGCGGAAAGTTGCTTTTAGTTTTGCTTTTTATTCTACTGGCTAACCCAATTGGAGCACATGCGCTGGCCAGAGCAGCCCATGCCTCAGGACTTTCCCCGCGATTTCTCGATAATAAAAAAGATTAATAATGTACTGGGCACTCGAACTCATTTTATTTTTATTCTTATTGACGACTGCCTACATCGCCTTAGAGGCAGATGACCTGCTTATTGCAGTAGTAATGCTGACCATTTTCAGTTTTCTGATGGCCCTGCTTTTTACCACCATGGGCGCTGTAGATGTTGGTTTTACGGAAGCTGTTGTCGGTGCCGGTGTTACCGGTATCCTACTTGTCATAGCAATTTATCAAACTAAATACACAACAGTAGATTGAAGTACTTAAAATTACTTTTGATCCTCACATTTATGCTGGTGATGATTTTTGCCGCATCCGATCTTCCGTATCGCGGCAATCCCGATAACCAGATGAACCAGGAGGTAAGTATTACCGGAACCGAAGTGCCGGGCAATTACTACATCCAGGAAGCCTATAATGACGCCCATACCCCAAACATCGTTACGGTAATACTGGGCGACTATCGTAGTATTGATACGCTTGGCGAACAAATTGTGATTTTTAGCGCCGGTTTAATCTGCTTCTTACTTCTAAGAAAACGAGGGCAAGAAGATGAGGAATAGAGAACACAGTCCTATTATTTTGCTGGGCTCACGATTCTTGAGTCCCTACATCATGCTTTTTGGATTTTACGTGATCTTTCATGGACACTACTCTCCGGGTGGCGGGTTCCAAGGTGGAACGCTGTTGGCGGCCTCTCTGCTGCTAATCCGTATTGCAGCCGGTACCGAAATTGCAAACTTACAATTTAGGGATTACCTAACAACGCCCTATGCCGCACTTGGTGTACTTATATATTTCGGCACTGGGCTTGTAGCTTTAATTATGGGCGGATATTTCCTTGATTACGAGCAGTTACCCCTTCCCGGGCTCGAAGCCGCCGACCTGCGGTACTGGGGCATCCTAATTATCGAATTGGGTATTGGCTTAACTGTGATGAGTGTGCTCGTACTAATTTATGACAACATGGTAAGAGGTGAAGATTATGCTTGATTTCTTTATGGGGCATTATGCCTATTGGTTTACCATTATTTTGTTGGCTATTGGCTTATACGGCATGCTGATGAAAAAAAATCTGGTTAAGAAAACCATCGGGCTTTCTATTTTTCAAGCCGCGGTGATCCTCTTTTTTGTATCGGTAGCTATGAAAGACGGTGCTACAGTACCTGTTAAAATGGAAGGCTTACCCGTAAGTGACGCCGCTAATTATATGAACGCTCTGCCGCACACTCTCATGCTGACAGCTATTGTGGTGGGCGTGGCAACACTCGGTGTAGCCTATGCCTTAATTATCACCATCCATAATCGCTACGAAACACTCAACGAAGAAGAACTTTTAGATAAGATTCAATGATCGGATCAGAGATTCCCGCTTTAATCCCCATTACATATATCTTATTTGCAATCCTTATTCCCGTTATTGGGTTATGGAAGCGGAAAATAACCTACCACCTGGCCCTCTTGGGATCAGGTATTGCTACATTCTTTTCGGCCTACGGTTTATGGCATCTTATTAAAACCGGAGAAACCATCCGCTACTTTTTTGGTGGATGGGCGCCCCCAATTGGTATTGAATTTGTTTACGACGGACTGGCCGCTTTTATCGTATTGGTAATTAACGCTATCGCGTTTTTGGTACTCATCCATT
>JBEPWP010000270.1:0-2995 GCA_041642355.1 Fodinibius sp.
CACCATCAAATAACACAATATCTACTCCGATAGGCGGGGGGTTGTCTTTAAACAAACGAGCAAACTCCAGTAACATGCCCACTCCGCTTGCCCCATCATCAGCACCTAAAATCGGTTTTTCGGGATTAGTAGAGTCTTTATCAGCACGGGGACGCGTATCCCAGTGAGCGCAAAGCATAATACGATCGTTACTCTGAGGATTGAATGAAGCAATGATGTTAGAGAGTTCCAGGGTGTCACCACCATATCCTTTTGCCGTAAAGTCTTGGGCATAAACATAGCGTGAACCCGCATATTGTTGCAGTGTATTTAAATAATATTTTTTTGCTTGTTGATGTCCTTCTGAGTTTGGATTCCGCGGCCCAAAATTTACTTGGCGCTCAACAAAATGATAGGCACTATCCGCGTTAAATTCAGGCACATTACGCCCCTGCTCTTCAAAATTTAATCGATTGGTGTCTCCATTACTGCATGAAATAAAAAATATCACAGCACCAATAAGAAATGGTATATAACGTGCGTCAGTCATTACCACGATGAACCATCATTGACGATGATTGAGAAACGGGAAAAACAATTGTATCCATAATATTGACATGAGGCGGTCTGTTAGCCATAAAATGCACAATTTCAGCAATATCTTCGGCTACTAGTGGCTCAATATCCTCGTACACTTCATTCGCACGATCTGTATCTCCCTTAAAACGAACCTCGCTGAATTCGGTTTCTACAAGTCCCGGCGACACCATGCTGACCCGAACCTTTGTCCCGTGCAAATCTTTTTTAGTAGCTTCAGTAAAGGCTTTTACTGCATGTTTGGTTGCACAATATACCGAACCACCTGGATAGCTTTCATGTCCGGCAATGGACCCTATGTTAATAATATGGCCGCTATTGCGCTTTTTCATCTCCGGAGATATTAAGCGGGTCATATTCAAAACGCCTTTAATATTGGTATCAACCATGGAATCCCAGTCATCGTACTCAGCATCAAAAACAGCATCTACTCCCTTGGCTAATCCCGCATTATTAACAAGAATATCAATAGAATTGGAAAAACCATTTAAGAACTTTTTAGCAGCTTCTCGATCTCTCACATCAAATGGAGCCAGTACAACTTCGATATTATAATCCTCCGTGAACTGCTTTTTGAGTTTATCTAGGCGATTTTTCCGCCGTCCATTTAACACAATATTACTTCCCGATTCTGCAAATATTTTAGCGGTAGCTTTACCAATTCCTGCGGTAGCACCTGTGATAAAAGTCCATTTCTGTTTGATTCGATTTTTCATAAAGCTATTTCTTGTTATTAATCCAGTTGTTCCACGAGTTTGGCGGCATTAAATAATTTACCCTCTTCGAATGCATCAGCCATCAATTGCATGCCATAAGGTAATCCATTGGAATGAGTACCTGCTGGTACATTAATACCACAAATACCGGCTAAATTGGCTGATGTGGTATAAATATCATTGAGGTACATTTGCACAGGATTGTCCTCATTAGAGCCGAGATCAAAAGCAGTAGTTGGTGCCGTAGGTGATACAATGACATCTACATCTTCAAAAGCCTGGGTAAAATCCTGTTTGATCAGGCGACGAACTTTCTGAGCTTTGGCGTAGTACGCATCATAATAACCGGCACTAAGCACATAAGTACCCAGCATAATTCTACGCTTTACTTCGGGGCCAAATCCTTCCGTACGACTTTTTTTGTATAAACGAATCAATGGTGAATCCATATCATTGAGCTGTTCAACCAACTCTTGCTTGGTATTCCCCTTTGCTTCTTTAATACGTTTTTCCAAAGCCTCTTGCTCTTCTTTAAGATCCTTCTCCACGTCTTCAATATCTGCTCGATGACCATAACGAATGCCATCATATCGTGCTAAATTACTGGAAGCTTCAGCGGTAGCTAAAATGTAGTAAGTAGCAATACTGTATTTCATGTGAGGTAAATGAATGGGGACCAGCTCGGCGCCAGCATTTTCAAGCCTACTAAGTTTGCTCTGAATCCCTTCTTGAATCTCCTCATCCAGCCCTTCACCAAAATATTCATCAGGGACTCCAATTTTTATATTAGCATCCGGATTTTCAGTAAAACGGGTATAATTGGGTACTGTTCGACTTGATGAAGTATTGTCATTAGGATCGGGTCCGGCAATCGTTTCCAAGATACGAGCAGCATCATCAACAGAGTTAGTAAGTGGACCTATACAATCGAAGGAAGAAGCAAAAGCTACGAGGCCATGGCGCGAAACACGTCCATAGGTAGGCTTTAAACCTACAACCCCACAATATGATGCTGGCTGACGAATAGATCCACCAGTATCGGAGCCAAGCGTGGCGGTACAAAAATTAGCTGCTACTGCGGCAGCACTTCCCCCCGAAGATCCACCGGGTACTTTAGAAGTATCATTGGGATTTTTGGCAGGACCATAAATAGAATTTTCATTGGATGAACCCATCGCAAATTCATCCATATTTAAGCGGCCCAGTAAAATAGCATCTTCATCTCGCAGTCGTTCAATAACCGTTGCATCATATACGCTTTCAAAATCCGAAAGAATATTTGAGGCACACGTCACCTGTTTACCCTTTTCACAGATAAGATCTTTGACGCCGACAACCATTCCAGCTAATTTTCCAGCCGTGCCATCATCAATACGCTGCTGAATATCGTCAGCCCGTTCAAGAGCCTCCTCTTTATCGACGCTAACAACTGCATTAACTTCATCATTATTCTGTTCAATATTATCGATGTAAGACTGTACAATATCAGAAAGTGAAACATCGCCAGATGTAAGAGATTGTTGAATCTGACTGAAATTTGTAAAACTCAATGGATTAGAACTGGGTTTGGTTAATCTTACTGCTTCTGCTGTTCTTTTTCTTCAGATTTAGTATCAGAATCGAAGCCCTCTTTTTGACCTTCTTCGAGCTCCTTTTTTATTTCGTTTGATGCTTTCTTGAATTCTTTCATCCCCTGTCCTAAA
>JBEPWP010000271.1:0-2917 GCA_041642355.1 Fodinibius sp.
AACGAAGAATTTTTGCTTTCCATGAATAAATAGCTTCTATATAGGGAGCTGTTTAGCCAGCACATATTTTTTATCCTCATCTTTCAACAGGTGACCGGCTTGTCCATTTTTAGAGTGATAAAAAAGCAATAACGCTTTTTCATCACAGGCCTGCTGTAGTAGTTGAACCTTCTTTTTCTTCGCCTCGAGAGGATAGATATCCATCTTTTCCATGACATACTCATTAAGCTGATATTCCGTAGGCAATAAATCACCCATATAGTATGCTTTTTCTGCATTGCTTTCGATAATCACAATTTGATGGCCGGGTGTATGTCCGCCTGTTTTAATCACTCTAATGCCATCAACAATTGTAGTTTGATCCTCCGATAAAAAAGTGACCTGCCCGTTACTTACCAACCGGTATAATTCATCCAAATAATAGCGTTCGCTGTACGAAAGTTGCTTTCCCTGAATTTTATCCAGAGCAAAATTCCACTCTTGCTGGTGCACAAAATAGGTGGCATTTGGGAATGTGGGTTGGGTTTTGGATTCAATATCAGTAAACGAAGAGCCGGCAGCATGATCGTAATGCAAGTGCGTTAAAATGACGTGGGTGATATCCTCCGGTTCTAATCCAAAGATCTGTAGGTTTGTACAAACGTTGGAAACCTCTGTGTTTTGACTTGCAGCATCCAATCCCCAGCCGAGACCAGTATCGAGTAAAATATTGTGTTCTCCGGATTGCACTAAAACCGGGTTGATCCCAACCATAACGGAGTTGCTACCGTTGGGATCATTCGGCGTTGATGGGGGTGAATGTTCGGTTCTCGGGGCTCGATTGATATGCCCGTCACGAAAGAGTTCAAAACGTCCTTCGCTGAGTATTTCTACATTCAGAGAACCAATATCCATAAATTATTATTGAATGTTTATTTCATAAGGAAATAGTGTTAAGGCATCGCGGCGCTGAAGAATAGACATCTGCTGGTCAACTTTTTGTATTTCATTGGAAAGCAACCAGCTGCTCGGTAACAGGGCTTTTGCCTGCGTAGCGGCAGATCCCATAAAGAGTTCGTAGAAGGTTTTCTTTTTGGGATAGGTAGCAATTTTGTAATCGCTAATGTCAGCTTTTTCCGCTGCAATGCTCATCGCTTTTTCAAGGCCGCCCAATTCGTCAACCAAGCCATTTTCGTGAGCATCGGCTCCAGCCCACACACGCCCCTGGGCAAGTTCGTCCATTTGGTCTACTTCCATACCTCGATCGTTTGCAGCTTTGGTGATAAAGGTTTGATAGAAGGTATCAATATATTGTTGGAAGGCTTTTTCTTCGGATGGTGATAACCCGCTTGTTGGAAGAAGCCAATCAGCGTGTTCATGGGATTTAACTTCATCAAAAGTGATTCCAACCTTATCATTAAGAAGCTCCTGGGCATTAAACTTGGTTCCAAAGACACCTATAGATCCCGTAATGGTGGTTGGTTCAGCCACAATAGTGTCACCGGCCATAGCGATATAATATCCGCCCGATGCCGCGACATTACCCATTGAGACTATAACAGGAATATCTTTCTTCGTTTCGTGAATCATACGCCAGATGGCATCAGAAGTACTGCCGGAACCGCCGGGACTGCTAATACGAAGAACCATAGCCTTAATGTCATCGTCTTCGCGGATATCTTCGAGCTGTTCTTCAATGAAATCAACAGTAATCTGTTGCTGGTTATTGAATGGAGATTCAGAACTTACATTCGGCATGATGGGCCCATTTGCGTAAACGACAGCAATTTTATCTGACGTGGATGGGGAAGAGAGTCCCGCTGATGATGGATTTACTTTGGAGTATCGGTTGAAGTTTACCGTTTTAACAGAAGCACTTTCATCAAGTCCCATTCGGTTTTTCATGAGGCTTACTAACTCATCAGTATAAACAAGGGAGTCAATTAAATTTTCCTCGAAGCCAAAACCTGTAGTTAAATTAGGCTGACTATTCAGCAGGTTATTGAGTTCATCTTTTGAATGACCTGTTTTGGCACTTACCGCATCCAAAAAGACGGAACTGGATTGATTTAAAATCTGTGTAAGCTGGTATTCATTTTCTTCGGAAAGTTCAGTGCGATAAAAGGGCTCCACGGCTCCTTTATATTTTCCATGACGAATCACTTCTGCATCAACGCCCAGTTTATCAAACATGCCATCGAAGAACGTTACCTGGCTGAAAAATCCGTCAAATTCAAAGAAAGACTCAGGTGGAGCAAAAATAGAGTCGGTAGCCGTGGCTAAATAATATCCTTTCTCGTTGTAGCCAAGGTCGTTGGTGCTGGCATATATAAACTTATCAGAACTATCGCGGAAGGCGCTTATCAGTCGATGTGCTTCCTGTAAATTGGCCCAGCTTTCGGTCATAAAATCAATTTCGAGCCAAATACCTTCGATGTTGTCGTGAACTTGGGCCTTGGCTAAATTTTCTTTTAATGTTTCAAGGGAGACCTTATCATTGTTTGACTGATTTAGGAGTTCGTCCAACGGATTTTGGGAATCTTGGCTGGGCAACATTCCACTGAGCGAAACTTTGAGCACAGAATTGCTCTGGATGTAGGGTTCCGGCTGCTGCGAACTTGTTGATACGGTTATGATGGCAACAAAGAAGATCAACAGCAGAGCAATAAGGGTACCCAGCGTTGCGGCAATAAGTGTTTTGAAAAAGTTCATAAAGAAATGAAATCTATTATTTCAGAATTAATTGCAGTGATGAATTGTTAGTCAATTCTTGTACGCAAAATTTTGAAGTATGTTATTAAAAGTGAGTATGATAAACAATGTCTAAACAAGATGTTATAATTGTTGGTTCAGGTCATAATGGATTGGTTACAGGCTGCTATTTGGCCAAGGAGGGCTATTCTGTAAAAGTACTAGAGCGTCAGAATCAGCTGGGAGG